>NZ_JBARYR010000528.1:0-1895 GCF_049648075.1 Rubrivirga sp.
GAACGGCACTCAGGCTTCCGAAATACGTCCGGGAACGGAGGTGCCGGACAATTCCAGCGTTACGGTTCGTGTGACCCCGGGAGACCGGTACCGGTTCGGCACCACCGACATCGTGAATGCCGCTCCGCCGACGCTCGATCCCGATGACCAGGTCGACGGGCCCGAGAGCGTGGGTTTCTCGACTGGCGAGTTTGCCGAAGCCACCGCCGTGCGCGCAGCCGGTCGCCTGGCGGTCCGGGCCTGGCGGCAACAGGGTTATGCGAAGGCGGCAGTGGCCGACCGCGATGCCAACGCGGTTCACCCTGACGATCAGTTCAACGTAACGATCAGGATGGAACCGGGACAGCGAGCCGCCTACGGCGAGATCAGCGTCGAGGGCACCGAGTTCATGAACCCGGCTTTCGTCTCCTATATGACGGGCCTGACCCCGGGTGAGGAATACGATCCGGACACATTGGCCCGTGCGCGCAAACGGCTGGAGCGGCTGGGCGTTTTCTCGCTGCAACGCCTGCAGGAGGCGGACGAGATCGGCAACAATGGCCTGCTTCCTATCAACGTGCTGGTGAAGGAACGCAAGCTGCGCCGGATCGGGGTGGGGGCCACATTCTCGTCCATCGACGGTGCGGGTGCGGAGGCCTTCTGGTTGCACCGCAACCTGTTCGGTCAGGCGGAAAGCCTGCGGCTCAGCGCGGAGGTCGGCGGTGTGGGCGGCGGTGCACAAGTCGATGCGGTAGACGAGCTGGATTACGAAGTCGCCGCCACGTTCAAGAAACCCGGGCTGCTGGACCCGGATACGGATTTCATCGCCAACGCTTTCGCACGCGCTGCCTACAACGACACGTTCAGCGAAAAGTCCGTCGGCGCTTCCGCTGGCCTGACGCGGTATCAGACCGAAAACATAACGCTCGCGGCGGAAGGGTTTGTGAAATACGGCGAGTACGAAGATGTCTTCGGCACACGTCGTTTCGGCGTCGTGGGGGCGCAGGCAACCGGCGAGTACGATCTGCGCGACAACGAGCTGGACCCCACCGAGGGACTGTACTTCTCCGCATTGGCCCGCCCTTTCTATGAATGGGAGTTCGGCAATGCGGCCGCGCGGTTCGAGACGGAGGCGCGCGGCTACCTTTCCCCGGGCGATGAGGGGCGCACTGTCTTCGCCGCACGTCTCAAGGTCGGCACCCTGCTGGGGCCATCCATCGAAGAGACGCCGCCGGACCAGCTTTTCCTTGCGGGCGGCGGCGGTTCCGTTCGCGGTTACGGTTTCAAGAATATCGGCATCAAACAAGCCGATGGTAACGTGACCGGCGGGCAGTCGCTCGTGGAAGGCGCGATCGAGGTCCGGCAACGGTTCGGCGCCTCGTTCGGTGCCGTGGCGTTTGCCGATTTCGGCATGGTCGGTGAAGAGAGCTTCTCCGGTTTCGATACCGATCCGAAGGTCGGCGTCGGCGTCGGCTTTCGCTACTACAGTGGCCTCGGTCCCATACGCCTCGACGTGGCCATTCCGCTCAACGCCGAAGAGGGCGATCCGGACTTCGCCTTCTACGCCGGCATAGGACATGCGTTCTGATGCGTTTTCTGACCCTGACAATCCTGCTCGTCTTTGCTTTCTTGGGCACCGCCTTCGCGCAGTCGGAAGAGGAGGAGAAGTCGTCGCTCATCTCCTATGTGGAGGAGCAAATCTCCACGCCCAACATGCAGATTTCGCTGAACGGTCTGGAAGGTTCGTTGTCGTCGAACATATCGTTGGCAAGCATTACAATTGCCGATGAGGACGGCGTCTGGCTGACCATCGAGCAGCCGCAGCTCGTGTGGAACCGTTCTGCCCTGTTGCGCGGACGGGTCGAGATCGAGGAACTGACTGCAGACAGGATAGAGTTTCCCCGTCTGCCGAAGGC
>NZ_JBARYR010000529.1:0-2708 GCF_049648075.1 Rubrivirga sp.
TGAAGACCGGAGCCGAGTTGTCGGCTGCGTCGCCGGGGACCACGTCGACGACGAGGTCCTCGCCGCCGGGAACGTCTAGGAAGGGAGAGGCCTCACGGAAGTCGACGTCGTCGAGGGTGAGAGCGCCGTTGACATAGACGTCGACGGTGGACGCGGCCGGGTCCGGCGCGTTGTGGATCACCTGGAGACGGGCCACGCCAGCATCTTCCTCGACCTCTACGACGATCGCGTCTCCGAAGAGGTAGACCTGAAGCGGATCACTGCCTGCATTAAACTCTTGGTCCACCCGAACGAACACCCCGTCTTGCGTGACGATAGTCTCGGGCGTCTCGTTGTCTAGAAGCGCGGTGGAGCCGGCTCCGAACTGGCTCGTTACACCATTGACGTCGTAGACAACAAAGAAGACATCGCCAGAGACTGGGACGGGCTGGTCGAAAAAGATGACTGTCTGGCTAATCGTATTGTCCGCAACGTCCGGGACGAGGTCGGTATCAAACGACTCGGTATAGAGCGCGGTTGAGTCGGGGCCATCCTCGAGGGTTCCCTCGTAAACCGATACCGTGAATGTCTCACCATCGTCCGGCACGCCTGTGACAAATAACGTAGATCCAATGACCTCGTATGGGGCCTCGTCAGGCAGTGTGTAGCCTGACCCGAAGATCTCCGTTCCAAACGAGCCCGTCCCAAAGAGGAAGTTGCCCTCACCCCCAGTGAACGTACTGATAGTGTTGGTTCCTTCAGGAATGTTGCTGACGACAGTCGTATCGCCTGGGGCAACTAGAGCCGGCACGCCGATCGAATTGGAGACCGATTGCGGAGCTATGGCCTGTTGTGCCTGTGAGAGTGGTGACAGAAGTACTGCCGCGAGGGCGAGAGTAGCGAAGTAGCGCATTCGGTTGCGTCGGTGGGAAGTAATGGATCGATGGGGCGTTCACGTCCCCAACATGGCTCACACACACGATACCCACAATGGTTTCGCAGCAGCGCTGAACTGCGCCCCGCGAGAGGGCAAAACGCCGTCTCGTCCTCGAGGATGGCGCGTCGCCCTCGAGGGCGGGGCCTCGTAGCTTCGGGCACCATGCCCGACGCCCCCCGACTCAAGAAGAGCCTGACCCTGTTCGACGTCTACGCGATCAGCACGGGCGCCATGTTCAGCTCGGGGTTCTTCCTGCTCCCAGGCCTGGCGACGGCGAAGGCTGGCCCGGCGACCGTCCTGGCCTATTTCCTAGCGGGTGTATTCATCCTGCCCGCCATGTTCAGCGCGGCTGAGCTCTCGACGGCCATGCCCAAGGCTGGAGGCGCCTACTACTTTCTAGACAGGAGTTTGGGGCCGCTCGCAGGCACCGTCGGTGGGTTAGGGACGTGGATCGCGTTGGTGCTCAAGAGCGCGTTCGCCCTCGTCGGGATGGGCGCGTACTTGGTGTTCTTCTTCGACGTCCCCATCAAGCCGCTCGCCGTCGGGCTGACGATCGCGTTCGCCGTCCTCAACGTGGTCGGCGCCAAGGAGACGAGCACGCTGCAGCGGGTCCTGGTGACTGTCTTGGTGGGCGTGCTGGCGTTCTTCGTGGTCCAAGGCCTGGTGGCGGTCGCCGGCCTCGAGGACGGAGAGGTCGGGCGCCAGTTCACGCCCTTCTCCCCGTTCGGGACCGAGGGCCTGCTGGCGACCGTCGGTCTCGTGTTCGTGAGCTACGCCGGCTTGACGAAGGTGGCGAGCGTGGCCGAGGAGGTCCAGAACCCGGACCGCAACCTGCCGCTCGGGATGTTCCTGTCGCTCGCGACCGCGACCGCGATCTACTGCGTCGGCGTGTTCATCATGATCGCCGTCCTGGACCCGTCCGAGCTCAGGAGCGACCTGACGCCGGTCGCGACCGCGGCCGAAGCCTTTTTTGAGTGGTTGCCCGGCCGGTGGGGCCTGCTGCTCATCGTGGCCGCGGCCATCGCCGCGTTCGCCTCGACGGGCAACGCCGGGATTTTGTCGGCCTCGAGGTACCCCCTCGCGATGGCCCGGGACCGCTTGGTGAGCCCGCGGTTGGGCGCCCTAGGCCGGTTCGGGACGCCGGTCCCCGCCATCGTCGTCACGGCGGCCCTGATGATCCTGGCGATCGTCGCCCTCGATGTCGAGGGCATCGCCAAGCTGGCGAGCGCGTTCCAGCTGTTGCTGTTCGGCCTGTTAAACGTGGCCGTGATCGTGATGCGCGAGAGCCGGATCGCGAGCTACGTGCCGGGCTACCGGAGCCCGTGGTACCCCTGGATGCAGATCGCCGGCATCGTCGCGCCTCTCATCTTGGTGGCCCAACTCGGTGCGCTCGCGTTGGGAGCGTCGGTCGCCATCACGGTCGGCGGCGTGCTGTGGTACCGCTACTACGTGGCGCCGAACCCGGCCGTCGACCGGGAGGGCGCCATCTACCACCTGTTCGAGCGGCTGGGCCGCCGCCGCTACGAGGGGCTCGACGGCGAGCTCCGCACGATCCTGAAGGACAAGGGCCTCAACGACGAGACCCCGTTCGAGCACCTGGTCACACGCGCCGTCGTCTTGGACGTCGAGGGCGACGACGACGCCGCGCCGGACGGAGACGCCTTCGAGGCCGTCGTCCTCGAGGCCGCCCGGCGGCTGGCCGAGCGCTCGAGGCTGGACCCGGACCGCCTGGTGGCCGGCTTCCTCGAGGGCTCGCGGACGGGGTCGACGCCGGTCACGCGCGGGGTTGCGC
>NZ_JBARYR010000530.1:0-1825 GCF_049648075.1 Rubrivirga sp.
GTCGCGCACGGCGTCCTCGACGGTAATCACGTGTCGGAACCGGCCGAAGACCTCCGTCAAAAGCGCTGCGTCTATCGGCTTGACAAAGCGCAAGTCGTAGTGCGCGGCCTCGATGCCTTCTTCAGCGAGCCGCTCGCAGGCCTCGATGGCGTAGTTCCCGATGGCTCCGTAGGTCACGAACGCCAAGTCACGGCCGTCTCGGACACGTTGTCCCGTCCCGACCTCGAGGGCGCGGAAGCTGTCTCGGAGCGGCATCCCGGTCGCCTGGCCTCGAGGGTAGCGAATCGCGAACGGCTTGCCGACCTCGAGGGCGGTGAACATCAGGTCACGTAAGTCCTGTTCGTGGAGCGGCGCCGCGACGATCAGATTCTGGACCGCCCGCATGAACGAGACATCGAGGGCGCCGTGATGCGTCGGCCCATCGGCGCCGGCCACGCCGGCGCGGTCCATGCAGAAGATGACCGGGAGGTCTTGGAGCGCCACGTCATGGACGACGCCGTCATAGGCCCGCTGCAGGAACGTCGAGTAGATGGCCGCGAACGGCCGCATGCCCTGGGTCGCGAGCCCGGCCGCGAACACGACCGCGTGCATCTCCGCGATGCCGACGTCGAACGCCCGGTCGGGCATCTGGGCCATCATCTTGCCCAGGCTCGTCCCCGACGGCATCGCCGCCGTCACGCCTACGACTCGCTCGTCTTGTTCGGCCAGCTCGATGATGGCGTCGCCGAATACTTCCTGCCACTTGGGTGGCTTCGTCCCATTTTTCGAGGGCACCGCCAGGCTCTTGCCCGTCACCTTGTCGAACGGGCTGGACTGCGCGTGCCACTTGACCTGGTCGGCCTCGGCGGGCGCGAATCCTTTGCCCTTGATCGTCAGCGTGTGGAGCAGGATTGGTCCGGGGAGCGCGCGGAGCTTCTTGAGCTTCTGCGCCAGGTCCACGACGTCGTGCCCGTCAACCGGTCCGATGTAGCGGAAGCCGAGTGCCTCGAACAGCATGCCCGGTGTCAAGACGGCTTTCAGCCCGTCCTCGACGCGGCTCGCCAGGCGCTGGAGCGTGCCGCCGCCGAGCCCTTTCATCTTGTCGAACAGCTCCCAGACCTCGCCCTTGAGCGCGTTCCACGAGCCCGACGACGACACGTTGGCCAGGTACTCGTGGAGCGCCCCGACGTTGGGGTCGATCGAGATCCGGTTGTCGTTGAGCACGACCAACAGGTCGGCGTCCGTCGTGCCGGCGTTGTTCATGCCCTCGAACGCGAGCCCGCCGGTCATCGAGCCGTCGCCGATCACGGCCGCGACGCGGCGGCCGGAGCCCTGGAGCTTGGCCGCGGTCGCCATCCCGAGTGCGGCCGAGATCGAGGTCGAGGCGTGGCCCACGCCGAACGTGTCGTACTCCGACTCGGAGCGCTTTGGGAAGCCGCTCAGGCCCCCGTACTTCCGGTTCGAGGGGAACGCCTGGCGCCGACCGGTCAGGATCTTGTGCCCGTACGCCTGGTGCCCAACGTCCCACACCAGCTGGTCCTCCGGCGTCTCGAACGCCCAGTGGAGCGCGACGGTCAGCTCAACGACTCCCAGAGACGCGCCAAAGTGGCCGCCGTGGACCGACACGATGTCCACGATAAAGTCCCGGAGCTCGTCGCAGAGCTGAGGGAGCTGCTCGACCTCGAGGGCGCGGACGTCGGCCGGAGACGTGATGGTCGCCAGGAGCGGTCCGGGAGTGAGGAGCGGGGCGTCCTGAGTCATGCGCGCGAAGGGGGGCGGGCAAAAATAGAGGAGATCGCGCGGGCTGTGGCTTTCCGAGACCGGTTTCAGCCAGAGTTGAAAGTGG
>NZ_JBARYR010000531.1:0-9531 GCF_049648075.1 Rubrivirga sp.
GGATGTCGTACACCATCATCACGTTGGCGACGACGTAGATGATGACGCCGCCGATCAGCACGCCCTGGAACACGTCGGTGTAGACGACGCCGTACAACCCGCTCGTGATCGTGTAGACCGACGCCAAGCCGACCATCAGGATCGTCGCAATGTCCGGGTCGATGCCCATGATCGTGCCCAGGAAAATGCCGGCGCCGGCCGCGAAGTAGGTCACCACCCAGATCGCAAACACCAGGTTGGCGATGGCCGCGAGGATCCGGGCCGCCTTGCCCTGCCGACCGTTGCCGAAGCGGAATTCCATCCACTCGGCCGTCGTCATGACGTTCGCGCGGCGGTTCCATTTGCCCATGAACACCATGAAGAAGGCCATCACCAAGACCACGCCGCCACGGATCTCGATAAAGAAGCCGTCCATGCCGAGCGCGTAGATCAGCGCCGCGATCACCATCGTGCCGGACACGTCCAAGTTCGACGCCATCCCGCTGGCCCCGAGCGCCCACCACGGCATCTCGTTGTTGCCCAGGAAGAACCCGTCGATGCTTTGCGACGCTCGCCGTTGCGCCCACAGTCCGATCCCCATCATGGTGGCGATGTAGATCCCGACGACGATGTAGTCGATGGTATGCATTCAGGCGGTGCGCTTCCGTCCTCGAGGATGAGAGTGTGGTGCTGTGCGTCGCGGCGCCGTCCTCGAGGTCGCGTGCCGGTCAGTTTCGGTCTCGCCAACGGCGTCATCCAGAGCGGAGCGCAGCGGAGTCGAAGGATCTCGACGCGCCGCGTCGGCCCTCGGTCTTGGACTCGTCCTCGAGGTCGCGCTCGTTCCTGAATCGGCCTCGAGGACGAACGGTGCGTCTCTGGCCTCGATGTCGCTCTGGCAGAGCGCGTCAACCTGCTGCGCGTCGAGATTCCTCGACAAGCTGGCTGCGCCGACCTGGCGGTTCGGAATGACGTTGTTGGTGGGATGGGACTTGGAACTAGGTGTGATAGTCCGGGCGGACGTTGACCGCTCCTGAGTCGTCCTCGAGGTCGAACCAGCGTTCCAAGTCAACATGGCTCCGGTCTCACCTACAGCGTCATCCTGAGCGGAGCCGAAGGATCTCGACGCGCTGCGTCCTGTCGCGGAGTCCTGGCCGTCCTCGAGGTCGGACTCGGTTCTCCGTGGTGCTACCGCCCTCGAGGACGCGCCGTAGCGGGAGCCCTCGAGGTCGCGCCACGTCGGGTTCTCGGCCTCGATGAGCGCTGTCTTTTTGGCTCGGCTCCACCCTTTGATCTGCTTCTCGCGCGCGATGGCGTCTCTCGCGGACGGGTACTCTTCGAGGTGGACAAGCCGGTCGATGCGGTAGCGCGAGGTGTAGTCCGATACTCCTGCCCAGTGCTCGGCCAGCTGCCGTTCGACGTGGTTCGTCACGCCGACGTACGTCGCGCGGCTCCGGCTGGCGAGGATGTAGACGGTCAGAGTGCGCAATCGGGCGGGGCGCGTCGAGATCCCTCGGCTTCGCTCGGGATGACGGTGGTGGGAGGGCGGAGGATGGTTCGTCCTCGAGGTCGCGTCGGCTCGTCCTCGAGGACGGGAAAGAGTGCAGCCTCGAGGACGAAGTGGACGTCGCCCTCGAGGTCGCTAGTCGCCGAACGGCGGGCGGGCGGGCTCGGCGTAGAATGTGGACAGGAGCGTGTCCGCGAGCGCGTCGTCGTTCTTGCGGAGCCCCTCGTAGAAGAAGAAGACCTCGCCGCGGTAGCCTTGGTCGCGGTTGTACTGCATGAGTCCCATCAGGTAGTCGACCGGGATCACATAGTCGCCGACGTTCATCAGCACGCCGGGGTAGACGAGCGAGTCGGCGCCGGGACGGATGTTGAGGACGGCGGCGCGCTGCGTCGCGAGTGTGGCCTTGTAGGCCTCGAGGTCGTAGCGGTAGTTCTGCGGGTGGATCTGGTCCGCGTAGCCGCCGTCGGCCCAACTCGGCCAGTCCTGGAGATAGTTGCGGTAGCCCCAGGGGTAGATGCTCGGCGAGAGCGAGACCTGCAAGTCCGGGTCGACGGCCTTGACCTCGTCGTACATCCGGCGTCCAAACGCGTTGAGCTTGTCGGCGCGCCAGCGGAGCCAGTCCGGGTCGAGCCAGCCGCGCGGCGGGTCCTGGCCGCCGTGCTCGGCGCGGTAGAGCTCCTGGGTGAACTCGGAGTAGCCGCCCTCGGACGGGTTGGCCGGCAGGCGGTCGTCGCCCTGGATGCCGGCGACGTCGTAGTTCTCGGCGACCTCGAGGACGAGGTCCAGAATGAACTGCTGGACCTCGGGGTGGTACGCGTTCATCCACTCGAACCCGTTCTTGGTGAGCAGATTCCCATCTCGGTCTTTCGCCGCCCACTCGGGCTTCGCCGCCAGAATCGGCCCACCGTTCAAGCTGAACGACGACGCGAAGCCGTACTCGAACCACGGGATCACGGCGATGTCGTGCCGCGCGGCCTCGTCGATAATCTCCTGGAGCGGGTCTCGGCCGGCGTAGCGAGGGTCGATGCGGACGCCGGTTACCGCTTCCATCGTCGGGCTCGGGTACGCCGTCATGGCGGCGTTGAGGACGACCGGGTAGACCACGTTGAAGTTGTGGTCGGCCAGGAACTGCATGGCCTCCGCGATGCCCTCGCGGCTGAACATCACGTCGGAGTCGACGTTCGTTAGCCAGACACCACGCAGCTCGACGAGCGACGGCGGCTCCGGGTCGGGTGGGTCGGGAGGGGTCGGGTCATCGCCTGGCCCGACCGGGTCCGACGAACAGCTGGCGGCCATCAGCGCGAGTGCGACAAAAGGGAGGAGTCGGGTCATGCCGATGGGGGAGAAGCGGACAAGGCGGAGCGGAGCGCGGCGTCGTTGAGGCGGACGTCGGACGGGTTCCAGCCGGCGTCGAGCAAGATCTGGTGGACCGCCGCCCGCGGCTCGGCTTGGAGGGCGGAGGTGACCTGGTCGCGGACGTCGGCGAACGGGACGTGGGCATCCGACCTCGAGGTCGCCTCGACCACGACGAACGAGCCGCCGTCCAAGAACGGCCCCGTCAGCGCGCGTTGGCCGGCGGTGGCGAGGGGCAGCGAGTGGACGCCGAACGGACCCGCGTCGCCGGGCTCGGCTGTGTGCGATCGCTCGTCAGTCGCCGCGCCGGCCTCGAGGACGACCTCGGACCACGGCGCGCCGGCTTGAGAGCGGGCGATCGCCGACCGAGCGTTCTCCTCCGTCTCGAAGGCCGTCGCCGTGTACGTCGTCGTCCGCTCCGCGACAAACGACTCGTCGCGCCACAGCCGGTAGAACCGCTCGGCGTGTGCCTCGAGGGTAACGGTGTCGGCCGCGGCCTCGAGGGCGGCGTAGTAGAGCGCCGTCGTGCGCGCAGCCGCCGCGGTCTGCTCGATCGCGGGGTCGTCGCCGTAGCCCGCGTCGAGGGCGTGGGCGGTCAGGATCGAGTCCCGGACGGCGACCTCGACGGCCTTGCGCAGCGTCGGCTCCCAGTGCTCGACGGGGACGCCGGGCAGGGCGTCGAGAAACTGGCCGACGGTGAACGGCTGCCCGTCGACGGTCGCGACCGGCGTGCCTCGCGTCAGGCCCTCGGGCTGCATCCCCGGGAAGACTTGGCGCGCGGCCGCGAGCACGTCGGCCTCCCCGCGGTCTGGGACGAGCGGGGCGATCTGCGGCCACAATGCGCGCAGCGGTCTCAGGTCGACGGCTAGCTCGTGGGCTTCGAGGAGCGGTCGAAGCACGCGCGCTCCCGCCTCCTCGATGCGCCGGTGTCGGACGTCGAACGCGAGCCGCTCCCGCGCTGACTCGTACGCCGTCGCGTCGAGGCGCGTCGTCTCCTCGAGGTCGAGGAGCTGAAACACGTGCCACCCCTGAAGCGATTCGACCGGCTCGGACACGGCGCCGACCTCGAGGCCGAAGATCGCGTCCTCGGGTGCTTCGTCGAGGTCGTTGAATGTGATCCAGCCGAGGTCGCCGGTCGCGTCGAGGCCGATGGTTTGGAACGACGTCCGGGCCACGTCCTCGAAGGGCTCACCGGCCTCGATGCGAGCGCGCAACGCCCGGGCGTCCTCGAGGCGCGTCGCGAACGCCTGTCGGACGCGGGCGCGGCTGTTCTGGCGCCGGAACGCCTGGCGGACCTCGAGGTCGGTCGGCTCGTCGATCCGGGCTGAGAGCGAGTCTTGCAAAAAATGCTGCCGCATCGCGAACGCCCGTTGCCGCTCGACGTGCGCCTGAACCTCAGGCAACTCGCCCAGTCCCGATCGCTCTCCGAGCGATGCGATGTAGGCGCGCTCGAGCATTCGCTGCGCGTACTCGCGCCGAGCCTCCAAGCCGTCCTGGACCGGCGCGATGCTCGCGAACCGAGCGTACTCGTCGGCGAAGGCGCTCTGCCGGACCTCGACGCCGTTGCCCTCGGCCACGACGGGATCGAGGACGAGCGCGTCTCCAGACTCGGCCTGGCAACCTGCGACAGCCAACGTCACGAGCAGCAGGGAGGCTCGTCCTCGAGGACGACGCAGCAACGTGGTCGGTCGAGGCCGCATCCTAAAACTGGAACGACGCGCCGATGGTGCTGACCGAGCCCAGGTCGCCGCGGTCCGCGAAGGCGTAGTCCGCGCGGACCCGGCCGCCGACCTCGACACCGGCACCGAGCCGCAGCGAGCCCTGGCCGAATGTGTCGTCCAAGAACAGGTTGGCGAGCCCGCCGCGCAGGTGGACCATGTTCAACAGCGTCACCTCTGCGCCGACGTTGACGTACTGGTTGTTGCTGTTCGGGAAGAACGCGTCGGACGAGACGCGGACCGCCACGTTCTCCGTCTGCAACGCGTCGTAGGCGAGCCCGATGCGGAAGAGGAGAGGCAAGTCCCACGACTGCGTCGCCAGGTTGGCGAGCACGCCGTCGTTGTCGCCGGCCGTGTTCGGATCGAAGTCCGTTCGGATCGCCGTGTTGTCCCCGGCGAGCTGCATCTCGGTCCCGAAGTTGAAGATGCCGAACCCGAGCGTCACGTCGTCGAACGGTGTCCGGTACTGCACGCCGATATCGGCCGCGAACGCCGTGGCTGTGGACCGGTAGACGCTCGAGGACACGAACTTGACCGTCCCTCCGATGTTGAACGCGTCGGTGAGCCGGCGCGCGTAGCTGAGCCCAGCGGTCACGTCCTGGACGGCGAACGTCTCACCGGTTCCGTCCTCGAACTCGACCGTCGTCACGTCCATCTCGCCCGAGTCGAACAGGTAGACGTGGGCGCCGATCGTGCCGCCGCCGGCCTCGATGACGCCCGCGAGGTACTCGAGCCGGGTCCCCGCGACCCACTCGGTGTGCTGGAACTGGACCTCGCCACCTTGGACGTTCGTGATGCCCGCCGGATTCCAGAACAAGGCCCCAGCGTCGTCGGCCGTCGCCACGGCCGACTCGCCGGTCGCGATGTACCGGGCGCCCGAGGCGATCTCCAAGAACCCGCCGGCCGTCGTGCCGACGCGGCTCTGACTCGAGGCCGGGAGCGTGAGCGCCAGAAGGGCGGCGAAAGCAATCGTGCGTGTCATGGCAGCCCTAGTTGATAATGGCAAAGCGTCCCACCGACTCGCCGATGCCCTCGGCCTCGACGTGGTAGAAGTACAGCCCGAACGCGGCCTCCAAGCCGTCCTTGGTTCGCAAGTCCCAGGTCGCGACTCCGTCCACGCCCTCGAGTTCGCGGACGAACACGCCGGCGACGGTGTAGATGCGGACTCGCGTGGCGCCGGGCAGGTTGCGGAAGAAGATCTTTCGCTCGCCTCGACCGGAGAGGAAGGGACGCGTCTCGGCCGCGTTGCCCACGACGTAGGGGTTCGGCACGACACGGACGCGGTCGAGAATCGACTCGTCGGCGTTGTCGAGTCTCTGTGCGGCGGTCGAGGCGAACGCAAACGCGTCGGCTTCGGTGAAGGGGATTGGAGAGCGGATCAGGTAGCGGTCGCCCGGCTGAGGCAGGACCCACTGGGACTCCGGAAGTACTGAGCCATCGTTCGCGAGTGGCGGCTCGAACCGGATCGTCCACGCCTGCGAAAAGCGGCTGTCCGTCTCCTCGTTCAGGAACGCCAACGTGATCGACTCGCCCGTCTGGATCCTGCCGTCACGCGTGTCGCGCGGCTCGGTAAAGACGGCGTCGATGGGGTCACCGGTGTCCGTGTCGACGATGCGCAAGAACACCTCACGCGAGGACCGGCCGGAGAGAGACGTGAACACAGATCCGCTCGTGTCGGCCGTGACCTCGATGGCCGCGTTGATCGCCCACAGCGGCGCTTGGTCGAAGCCGAACGCCGGCGTCGTGTTGAGCGTCGTCAACAGGTTCGTCTGCGACTCGCGCGTCCACCCCGACGCCTGCTGGACCGACGCCTCGGTCGGGTTCGCGTTCTCGAACGCGAGCGTGAAGCCCTCGTCCAGTACCTCGTAGGTCCAGACGTTGAGCGGGACGCCCTCGAAGGTGGTCGGGACCGGCTGGTCGTCCACGATCACCCGCCCTTCGGCGTCGACGACGGAGAACGTCGAGGTCCGGCGGTCGACGGCCGATCCGTCCGGCCTTGAGGTGAACGAGACCGTGTAGGTCGTGGACCGGAGCAGGTCGCCCGAGAGCGGGATCACGCGGACCGTGCCCGTGGCGGCCCCCGTCGTCCGAGCGATCTGGCCCTGCGGCCCGGCCTCGACGGTTCCCGGCTCGGTGTCGCTCGGCGGCGGGTTCGGCGTCGCCTGGACCGTGTTCTGGTCGAAGTTGGTGATGACCCCGTTCGTGACCGTGATCGAGGCCGGGGACTCGGCCGGCGAGATCGGGAACAGGTTGTCGATCTCGGTGATGCCGCGCTCGAAAAAGTCCAGGTCGTAGCCGGCGTCGTAGGCCAGGACGGCGTAGTAGTACGTCCGCCCGTTGACGACGTCCTCGTCGACGTAGGCGCGCTGGAGGCCGGTGTCCTCGCCCATGTAAAAGTGGACGCCGTTCGGCAGCCCGATCTCTTCTCCAAACTGCAACGGGTGCGGCCCTGTCAACCCGTTGACCAGGTCGAACTGGGCGATCGAGCGCTTGTAGACGTCGTTGCCGAGGGCGTCGGTGATGTCTTGGGCGTCGCGGAACTGCGGGTCCGTCGACTTGAGGATCCGATAGCCCTCGAAGTCGCGGCCGTAGATCGGGTCGCGTGACAGTTCGGCCAGGTCGTCCCACAGCAACGTCACCTTGCCATCACCCGGGACGACGCTCACCTTCGGCTGCCGCGGTGGGCGGGCAAAGCGGTAGTCGGCGTCGAAGATGCGCTGGGCGACCTGGGCCGTGCGGAACATGGCCTGCTCGTTGGCGCCCCACAGGAAGGCCGTCGAGAACCGCTCGGTCCGGCCCGGAGCGAGCCCGAACGGGCCCGAGCCGAAGATCCAGATCTGGTTGACACCCTGCTGGGGGACGTCGAAAAAGCCCGGCTGCAAGCGGCGCCACACGGCCGGCTCGTCCTTGACGTCGACGACGCCGAAGAGCGGGGCGTTGAACGACGTGAGCCCGACCTGGTCGGACTCGTCCTTGTCGAGCTGCCCGAAGTTCGGCTCGCCCTGGTCGGGCCGGCCGTTGCCCTCGGTCCCGTCGTCGTCTGGTCCGGGATAGCCCTCTTCCTCGGGCCCGATGCCGTCCGTCCCCTTGTCGTCGATCTCTTCGATCCAGTCACAGTCCTCGTCACCCTCCCAATGGTCCTGGGGCGGGCCGTAGACGCCGCACGAGCCGAAGATGAACGCGCCGGCGTCGTTGTCGCGGCTCTCGTCCGTGAGCCCGTCGTCATCGTTGTCGATGCCGTCGAACGAGATCGACGGGCTCTCCAAGAACTTCCAGCCGACGTAGCCCGGCGGGATCTCGGGGAACTGGACCCAGGTCCCGATCCCGGTGGTCGAGAAGCCGTAGACCAAATCGACGGGCTGGCTGAAGGCGGCGCCGTCGTCGCTCGCACCGGAGCCGGCGGGGTTCGTGTCGGTGTAGCCCCCGAAGAACATCGGGTTCTGGTCGAGCCGGTTCGTGTAGTCGATCTGGCCCGCGTTGGAGACCGCGTACTGCATGAACAGGATGTCCTTCGCCAGGGCTTGTGACCACTGGAACAAGCGGACATCAATCTGGACGCCCAGGCCGCGGAGGTCCGGCTGGCCCGGACCGAAGGGGAAGACCTGGAACTCGCGGTTGGTCCAGTCATCCATCACGTAGAAGATCTCCTGGTCCGCGTTGAACTGGTTGAGCCCGAAGAACCCGTTCCACAGCCCGTCCCACTCGGCCGGCCGGCCGGGCCACGTCCTGGGCCACGAGCCGGGGTTGAGCGAGTTGGCGATCTCGGGCGACGCGAGTTGCGGGTTGAAGTAGCCCGGCTTGGGCTGGAACTTCCACTCGACGCGCCCATCCGTCTCTGCAAGAGGTCCCGAGTTGGCGTCGCTGTAGCCGTCGGAGACGATGACGGTCGGGGTCCCCGCCTGGTTCGGCACCTGGGCCGCCACCAATCCCGACATCTGGTGCAGGTGCCCGTGGCCGGTCCCCTTGGGCCAGACGCCGGCCTGGTTGATGCTCTCGTTGCCCCGCCCGATCGCGCCCGTGTTCGTCACGATCGACTCCACCTGGTTGCCGTTGGCGTTCAGGTCCGTCCGCGCCTCCCGGACGCCCGGCGTCGAGTTGATGAACACGCCCGACTGGTTGACCTGCGCCTCGGTCGCCGGTGCGAGCGCCACCAGCACCACGCCCAGCGCCACGAGCAGCGTCCTCGAGGACGACCGTGCCCGCTCGAGGGCGGACCGTAGTCGGGTTCTCGACTTCGAGGTCGAACGCGGCACTCCGCGCCCACCTACAACGTTATCCAGAGCGGAGCGCAGCGGAGTCGAAGGATCTCGACGCGCCCCGGCGGTCCGTGGTCTTGCAACCGTCCTCGAGGTCACGCCCGTCCCCGAATCGGCCTCGAGGGCGAACGGCGACGCCCCAACCTCGAGGTCGCTCGGGGACGGCGCTGTTGGACGTGGCGCGTCGAGATCCCTCGACAGGCTCGGGATGACGTTGTGGGCAGGCATGGTAGAAATCACCGTCCTCGAGGTCGAGGCCGTGTCTGAATCGGCCTCGAGGCCGCTTTGGTGCGACTCTGTGGTATCTGTCGTCCTCGAGGTCGCCCGTAGGGGCGTATTGCAATACGCCCCTGCCGAACGCCGTGCTGCGCCGTCCTCGAGAACGTGACCCGACCGCGAGGTCGAGACCGAACGGTCCGCGGTGGGACCCATCGAGGACGAGAGCGCGGTCGAATACGAAGTCGTCAAGACGGTCACCTAAAAGTCAAACTGGAGGCCGACGCGGACGGACCGCGGCGCCGGCTGGAGCACCGGGTTGTAGCGGAAGTCGGACAGGGTGTTGATCTGGGCCAGCCCGTTCGCCGCGTGGGCGGCTTCCTCGGCCGGGAAGATGATCGGGAAGCGGTCGGCCCGGTAGAAGTCGAGCAGGTTCTCGCCGATCACCAGCAGCTGGGCGTTGACGCCGGCGACCTCGAGGCCGCGCGAGGCGCGGAGGTCGAGC
>NZ_JBARYR010000532.1:0-1577 GCF_049648075.1 Rubrivirga sp.
TAAGGTACGACTGAAATCGTACACTTTTGTTATGGAGGAGCTTCTGAACTCAAAAATCATAACACCAGCGTATGACTTGAATCATACGAGTTTAGAATTGCTCCAACTCATCTTCTGACTATTTTTAAATCATTTATAATGAGATCTATCATAGTAAATTATTTGCTTTTATTCATTTGTCAAATGGCATACACCCAAACCACATTGACCCTTGAAGAAGCCATTCGTTCGACCATTGAGCAAAATCCGTCCATCCAAATTCAGCGGCAAGAAACACAGCTGGCGCAAAACAATGTGTTCAAAGCCAATGCTGGTTTGCTTCCTACGATTGATGCGGTAGCTGGCGGTTCGTACCTCAACAATTATGCGGATGTCAAACTGCGCACCTTTCAACCCGAACCGTCTCCTGAATTCATCAATGTTGACGAATTTGGAGTAGAAACCATCAACGCCAACGTAGGTGTTCAAGCAGAATATCTGCTCTACGATGGCGGACGTGGCAATACGCGTTTGCTATTGCTAGAAGGCTTGTCTAAACTGGAACGGAACAAACAAGAAGTGCTGATTAACCAAACTGTTCTAGGCGTTACGCAACTCTATTTGGATGTTTTGAAACTACAAAATCAAGCCGCTTTTCTAGCAGACAATATTGAAAATAGTGAAATCCGATTGCAAAAAATGGAAGATCGTAAGCAGTTCGGGAAAGCGAATAGCTTATCTATTTTACAATTACAAACCGCGCTCAATCAAGACGAAGCAGCTTTGGATGATGTGCGTTTAGCCACCACCAATTTAGTGAAGGAACTGAATTTCCTAATGGGCGCACCACTCGACCAAACCATCGTTGCGCAAGAGATCGCCAATACATTTGTGCTACCAGATGTAGCGCAGATTTATGCGAGTGTTCAAGCCAACAATCCACAGCTTCAACTGAGTCAAGCTGGTATTGCGATTGCTGGCACAGAGCTTAAATTGAGTGAATTGGATCGGAAGCCGACCGTTGGAGCTATCGCCAATTTGGGCTACAACTTTCAGCGAAATGATGTACAGCAGTTGGCAGAAATTCATACTGCAGGCGTACTCATCGGTGTGAGTGCGAGTTATAATTTATTCGACGGCGGCGTGCGCAATAATCGCATCCAAAATGCCAAAATCAACTTGTCCATCGCCAACGAACGACAGCGACTCACCGAAAACGATCTATTCAAGCAAGCCTTACAAGCCCGCGATTCTTATTTATTGATTCAATCTCAACTGGAACGCGAGCAACGCAATTTATCTACTTTTGAGGCAGCGTATGAAAAGGCACAGGAGTTATTTCTAGTTGGGAAAGCCAACAATCTAGCGCTCCGTGATGCTGAATTGGCGCGCCTGAATGTACTGCTCCGCATCGACCAATTGAAAGCAGATTTGTACAAAACACAACTTCAGTTGCAGCAGTTGATGGGGGGGTTGGTGGAGTAACTATTACCTCTAATTTCAATCAATCACGATATGTTTACATCAGATTTTATTTCTTTTTTTCAAGAATTGAGCCAAAACAACAATTCTGTTTGGTTCAGCAGCAATAAGAAACG
>NZ_JBARYR010000533.1:0-1614 GCF_049648075.1 Rubrivirga sp.
CCGTGAACCAGTCGGTGTTCTTCGTCTCGACGAACAGCGTGAACGGCCGCTGGAAGATCACAGCGTCGGGCACACTCGTCGTGCGCCGGTCCTGCTGACGGAACTGAACGCCGACCCACCCCTCGTCGCCGTCTCGCGTGAGTCCGCCCGTCAGGTCCGCTAGCGCCTCGTCGAGGTAAGCCGGGCTCTCCTGGTAGAGCATCCGCAGCAGTAGGATCGCGTAGTTCGTGACCCGGTTCTCCTTCTGGTCGTAGCCGGAGAACAGGGTGATCGGTCGGCCTCCGGGCATCGGTAGCGCGTACGGTGATTGTGAGACGACACAGCGACGCGCGAGAGCGACATCAGGTCAGCACGGCCAGTCCTCAAAGGCGATTCTTTCTAGCTGTCGACGCGGGATGAGTCACAAGATCAGGCGGTCACCGGCTGGAACGCTCGGGGCGCGTCGCCCGGGAAATCTGTCACCTCGACCGACTCGTAGGGCTCACCGTTGATCTCGATCCGGTAGTCCTCGCCGTCGAACGTCCGGAGCATCCCGGCCAGCGCCTCGGTCGTGAGCTCGGTCGAATCGATCGAGACCGTCGCGCCCGTCACATAGTTCACCTCGCCCCCGGTGATGGCCGCCTCCAGTGTCGGGTACACCACGTCGTCACCCATCTCTGAGACCACGACGTAGCCGCCCTTCCACGGGTACACGTGGGCGGCGCCCCCGCCGCCGGGACGGTCCGCGTCCCACTCGACGGAGTAGGCGGGTTCGACCGAGTCGACGAGGTCGTCGAACTCGTCACCGGAGGGGAACGCGGGGAGGTCAGACATGGCAGTGGAGAGCTAGGAGGGAGGAGCGGCCTCGCGGAGCCGCGCCAGAAAATCGTCCAACACCTCCACGTCGCGCCACAGCTTCGACACCGATTCGGGCGACCCCACGAGCGCGCGCGCTGGGTGGGCCACGCGGTCGCGGAGCTTGACGAGCCGGTTGAGCGGCTTTTCGAACGGGGTCCGGCCTGTGAACCCGAGCGCCCGATGGAGCCCGAGCTTGTAGACCGTCGCCGTCAGGTCGTTGAGGTAGAAGTACTCCGTCGGATCGGACTCGACGTCCTCGTCCTTCTGGTCTTCGTACGCCTTCCGTACGTCGTCGCGCATCGTCGCCACCACGTCGGTCACCGACACCCGGCCCGCCTCGACCTCGCGGCGGATCAGTCGGGCCATCGCCATCTCGAGCTCCGATATCAGGCTGTAGAAGAACGTGCGGGACTGGCGGCTGTTCAGGTGAGCCACCGTCAGCAGCCCCGTCACTCGCCCGTACCGCGTCAGGAACAGGAACGGCCGTCCTTCCCGCTCGGCGAGAGCGCGGACGGCCTCGTCGAGCGGCGTCCGGTAGGGGAGAGTGTCGGACTCGCTGATCCGGTGCCGCGTGACCGCGCCGTACTCGCCCCACACGTCGGTCGCGAGGTATCTCTCGACCGGCCCCTCGCCGTCGTCGACCGGCATCACGTCGAACTGGAGCCGGTCCATCGTCTCGCGCGCCGCGCCGAGGTCGTCGGCCTCTGCCGCCGTCAGCCGCGCCCATCCGGTCCGAGAGATGCCGACTACGGCCGCGTCGACGTCGACGACGTGCTC
>NZ_JBARYR010000534.1:0-8511 GCF_049648075.1 Rubrivirga sp.
GCGGTGCCCGAGGCCGATCATGGGGGCGTCCCGTTCGTCAACTCGACGCGGGCGCTGGCGCGGGCGCTGATCCGGGCGACGCACCCGGCGAAGCTGCGGGGGTAGCCGTCCTCGAGGTCGAGCACCCCAGAGCCGCTACCGTTCTCGTTCGACCTCGAGGCCGGGGGCAGAGGTGAACTCCAGTGTACAGCATCCGCCCCTCGAGGCCGAACGGGCCGTCCTCGAGGACCCTACAACGTCGGTTCCAGGATCGTCGTCCGGCTGACCACGCGGGCGAACGAGCCGAACACGCCGAGGCCGCCCTCGACGTTGGTGGTCACGTTGGGGATCTCGCCGGGCGAGAGCGTGGTCCCGCCGCCCTGAACGGCTTGGGTCTGGACGAACGCCTGGTAGGCCTGGTCAAGTGAGACGAGCGTCAGCCGGTAGGGACCGTAGTAGCCGAAGGCGATGAACGGGATCTCGACGCGGATCGTCCCGTCGCCCAGGTCGATGTAGCTCGCCTCGTTGATGACCGGCGACGTCCCGATGACGGCGTCGTCCTGAAGCGGGTCCTCGTCGCACAAGAGCGTGCCGGCGTCCTCGAGGTCGCAGTCGAGGAACCGCTGGTAGATCGGGGTCAGGAGCGCGCCCGTGCCCGGGATGCTCCGGTAGCGCGTCTCGCCGTCGATCGTGACCTCCTCGAACTCGGACGCCCCGAGCGCCCGCGTCGAGCCGATGAACGCGGCCTGTCGCCCGCCGGCTCGCGTCGACTGGGTCACCCGGACGCCCGGCCCATTCCCGTCGCCGTAGACCACGCTCTGCTCGGAGTCCCCGACGATCTCGACGGTCGGGGGGACGGTCGTCGTCGCCGTGATCTGCCGGCCCTGGAACTCGACGTCCAGTCGGTAGGTCCGCTCGGGCAAGACCGTGGCGGCGTCGGTCGGGACGTACTGGCCGCGGTTCGGGCTGGGCTGGTACCGGACCGTCGACTCGTCGGAGCCGTCGGGCGCCAGCAACGTCACGGAGACCGCGGCGTCCCCAAGGCCGACCGCGTCCGGGTCGTAGGCCTCGAGGAACGGAGAGGTCTCGGTCACTGAGACGGGCGGGAGCGGCTCGTTCGCGCCCAGGAACGCCGAGACGACGACGTCGGCGGTGAAGTCGTCGTCGTTGAACCCGTCGCAGGCGGCGAGCGGGAGCGCGAGGAGCAGGAGGAGGAATCGACGCATGGTGCGACCTCGAGGTCGTGAGGGAGATCGGAGCGGTCTCCGGGCTCCCCGGTTAAAAGTCGAGCGAGAGCGAGACGTTGGGCAGGATCGGGAGCTGGCGGATCTCGGTGACCGTGATCGGGTTGTCGTCGAAGTCGTAGTTCAAGAACCACAGGTTCCGGCGGTTATAAACGTTGACCGCTTGGAGCTGCAACTCGTAGTCGGCGAACGACCACGAGCCGGTCTTGGTGAACCCCAGGTCGATCCGGTGGTAGGGGGGCAGGCGCGACGAGTTGAGGGCCTCGGTCTGGGAGACGATGAGGTCCGGGTCTTCGGTCGGGAGGCCGGTCACGACGAAGCGGGAGTTCGGGGTCGTGAACGCCTGGCCCGTCGCGTAGGCGCCGGCGGCCGTCGCGCGCCAGCCCCGGCCCAGGTCGTAGTTGGCGACGACGGTCAGGTCGTGGAGCCGGTCGTACTTGGGGGGGAAGAACGTCGCGAACTGCTGCTCGGCGGGGTAGCGCCGGCGGGTCACGCCCAGCGTGTAGCTGACCAGGCCGGTGAGCCGCCCGAGACCGCGCTCGAGCAAGGCCTCGAAGCCGTACGCGTAGCCCTCTCCGAACCGGAACAGCTCCCGGTAGCTCAGCCCCGCCACGTCCTGGACCTCGGGGCGCGTGTCGAACAGGTCGCGCATGGTCCGGCCGTAGACCTCGAGGTCGAGCCGGTACGTCGGGCCCAGGTTGGTCTTGACGCCCAGGACCACCTGCTCGCTCTCTTGGGGCGGCACGCCGACGCCGGTCGTGACCCAGGTGTCGAAGCCGGAGAACGCCTCGTTCGTGATGAGCGAGAGGAACTGGTGGTAGCGCCCGGCCGCGGCCTGGATCACGACGTCGTCGCCGAACGTCCGCTCGATCTGGAGCTGGGGCGAGACGCGCAGGTAGCTCGAGGCGACGGGCTCGAGGTCGTCGAGCAAGTCGTCGGTCTGGGAGCGGAAGTACTCGGCGCGGAGACCGCCGGTCAGGATGACGCCGTTGCCGGGGCGCCACTTGCCCTGGACGTAGCCGGAGGCGTAGCGCGACGGGTTCTCGTAGAGCGTCTGGGTGTTGTTGTTGAACGAGCTGCTCAGGCCGAGGTCCAAGAACCCGCCCCACACGCCCGTCCGGGCCTCGAAGCTGGCGTTCGGCAGCCACTCCAGATCGGTTCGGAGCGAGTAGTCGGTGATCGTGTTGGGCCGCTCGAACCCGGTCTCGCCGACCTCGCCGGACGGGTACGAGAAGTACCTCGAGGCCGTCAGCCGCGTCTGGGCGAACGCCGTCGACGACAGGATCCGGTTGTAGGCGACCGAGCCGGTCCGGTTGCCGTAGTCGAGGTCGAACCGGGCGTCGTCGCCGAACGGGACCACGACCTGATCACGGCCCGCGTAGCCGGCCACGCTGACCCGGTCGTTCGGCGTCAGGTCGACGGAGACCTTGCCGTTGAGGTCGTAGAAGTAGAAGCTCTCCGGGATGCCGTCCTCGTCGAGCTGCTCGCGCAGGACGCCCAGGAGTGGCTCCAGCGTCGAACGCCGGGCGTTGAGCGAGTACGAGCCGTTGAGGCCGGGGAGTGGGCCCTCCAAGCCGACGCGGCTCGCCAGGATGCCGGCGGTCAGCGAGCCGCGCGTCTCGTTCCGGTTGCCGTCGCGGTTGTACACGTCCACGACCGAGCCCAGGCGTCCGCCGTAGGTGGACGGGTAGGCGCCCTTGTAGAGGCGGACGTCCTTGATGGCGTCGGTGTTGAACGTCGAGAAGAAGCCGAAAAAGTGGGTCGGGTTGTAAACCGTCGTCCCATCGAGCAAGATCAGTGTCTGGTCGGGCGAGCCGCCCCGGATGTAGAGCGCGGAGCTGAAGTCGCTGGACGCCTTGACGCCAGGCAGGAGCTGGATGGAGCGGAAGAGGTCGGCCTCGAAGACCGTCGGCAACGCCTCGACCAGGTCGATGGACACCGTCGTGGTGCCCGGCGCGCGCTCCTCCTCGATCGACTCCTGGGCCTCGACGACGACCTCGTCGGAGACCACCCCGTCCGGTTGCAGCTCGAGGTCGAGCCGGACCGTCTCGCCGGCCTCGAGGACGACGGTCTCGCGCCGCGTCCGGAACCCGATGTAGCTCGCGACGACGGTGACCGTGCCGGGCTCGAGGTCGCCGAGCGAGTAGAAGCCCGAGGCATTCGTTGCCGCTCCGCGGATGGACGCGTCGCCCTCGCGTTCGACGCGGACCGTCGCCTGGAGCAGGGTCTCGCCACTGGAGGCGTCGCGGACGAACCCGTTGATCGCGGCCGACTGCGCCACGGCGGGCACGGCGAGCGCTGCCAGCAGCGCGAGGAAAGACAGTCGGATCATCAGACGCGGGGAGACGGCAGATAGCGTTCGGCAGGAGGACGCGCGGGGTGCGCGATTATGCGCGGGGAACCGAAAAAGTGCACTTGTTCACGTGTACCCCCGAGGCAGAGCCTCAAGACGTCTCGGTCTGTGTGGAGTTACAAGGCCTCGCCCTCGAGGACGGGGAACCGGAGCACCCGGTCCTCGGCCGTAGCGAAGAACTCCCCCGGCGCGTCTGAACGCGACGTTCGAGACCCCGCCGTCCCCCTCGACCGTCCGGCGGCGGCTTCCGTCGGGCTCGAACACACAGAGGCCGCCGGGTCCCGCTCCCACAACCGCGCCGTCGGGCGCCACCGCGAGTCCATCTAGCACCCCCGTCTCGTACGTGGGTGGCGTTGGGCAACGCTAGGAGCGTCCGGCGCGCGGCCAACGTCCCGCCTCTAAGAAAGACCCAGCCGGCGTCACGGCGATCTAGGGCGTCGGGACAGTAATGTCGGGGAGCCCACGCCGGACGGCGTCCTCGTCCTCGAGGCCGGGCGGGAGGCGGAGCGCGGCCCCCAGGGCGCCTCGGTCCTCGTCGGCGTCGAAGCCGGGATCGTCGGTGGCGACCTCGAACAGCACGCCGCCGGTTCTGCGGGCGTCGCGGAAGTAGATCGACCGGAAGTACGTGCGGTCGCGCGTCTCGGTCACTCGGACGCCTTGGCTGTCGAGCCGCTCGCGGAGTGCGTCTCGAGTGTCGTCGCTGGGGGCGCGGAACGCGACGTGGTGGACGGTCCCGATCCCGTTCTTGCCCTCGGGTGCGCCGGCGTCCTCGACGACCTCGAGGGTCCGACCGGGCCCGCCGTCGCCGGCCTCGGCCAGTACGCGTCGACCGCTTCCGCGGCTGCCCGCCTCGGTCGTGGCCATCCCGAACTCGTCGCGCAAGAACTCGGCCACCGGCTCGGCCTCGAGGACGGTGAACTGGACGCCCAGGATGCCACGGAGAGCGACGTCGGCCCCAAGACCGGGCGACGGATCTCGGGCGTCGTCGCCGAACGCGATCGCGAGCGGCAAGCCCGAGGGGTCCGTGGTCCACAACGCCGGTCGGCCCAGGGCCTGGGCGTCTTGGTACGCCGCGCCGCGCTCGCCCAAGCGGCGGGTCCAGAACGTGCGCGCGTCGGCCGGGGCCGAGAACACGACGCGGCTCGTGAGCCCCGCGCCGGGCAGCCCTCGACGCGTCCCGCGATGGCCGTAGGGGAACGTCGTCATGATGGACCCGGGCGTCCCCGCGGCGTCGGCGTAGTAGAAATGGTAGACGCCGGGGTCGTCGAAGTTGACGGTCTGCTTGACGAGAGCGAGCCCCAGCGTGCCGGCGAAAAAGTCGAGGTCGTCCTGGTCGCCGCCGGTGGTGGCCGTGATGTGATGGAGCCCGGAGGTCTGGAAGGGCATGGGGTTAGTGGCTGGGGTCGTCCTCGAGGGCGCCGTCGGGTAGGGTCACGAACACCGACCGGCGCGGTCCGGCCGACGTCTGCCGCGTCGCGTGGCCGTGGCCCGTCGTGTCCTCGACCAGGAGCACCTCGCCCGGACCGAACGAGCGCGTCTCGTCCTCGAGGACGAGGCCAGCGGCGTCGCGCTCGGCGCACGTGATCTCGATGGTCCCGTCCATGAGAAGGATGAGCTGGCGCGCCGGTGCCGGGTGGTAGTCCCAGTCGTAGTCGTCGTCGGTCTCCCGGAACCGGACGGTGCTCGCCGGAGCCGTCTCGCTCATCCGCCCGATGATGCCGTGCGGGCTGAGCGGGACGGCCGCATCGACGAACCGGGTGCCGCCGCGTTCGGTCGCGACGACGCGGGTGAGTCGGAAGGCGTCGGGCATGTCAGCGGGAGAGGAGCGCGGCGAGGTCGCGGAGCCAGACGACCTGGTCGTCTACGATGGCGTGGAGCGATCCGGGATAGACGCGGAGGTCGACGCCGGCCTCGAGGCCGCGCAAGGCGTCGGCGGAGGCCCGGAGCCGGGCGACGGGGATGTGGGGGTCGTTCTCGGCGCAGGCCAAGAGCACCGGTGTCTGTGCGAGGTCGCCGTCGTAGTCCAGCCGCTTGTCCGGGTAGAGCCCGCCGGCGCCGCGGAGGGACGGGGTCGGGTCGTCCGCCTCGGCCGTCCCAATGAGCGCGCCCGAAAGGGTCGCGACGCCGCCCCATCGGCGAGCGTTTCGGGCCGCGAACTCGACGGCGAGGCAGGCCCCCTGGCTGAACCCGCCCAGGATAACGTGGTCTTCCGAGAGCCCGAGCGCGTGAGCGGCCTCGATGGATCGGTCGACGGCCGCGAGAGCCGCTGAGAGGTACGGCTCGTTGGCCTCGAGGGGCGCGAGGAAGCTCGTCGGGTACCACTGCGGGACCCCGCCGATGACGTCGGCACGAGGTGCGATGACGGCCAGACCAGGCGGGGCCACGGCGCGGGCGAGCGACGCGACGGACTCGGGAGTGGCGCCGCGCCCATGGCAGAGGACGAGGGCCGCACGCGGGGCGTCGGACGGTGAGGCGTCGAGCCGAGCGGGCGGAGCGGCGTGAAGAGACTCGGTCATGGAGGCCACAGAGAGGGCGCTAGCCACGGCGGTACCCGATGCGGAGTTCCAGACGCCGGCCGCTCTGGGGCGGCGTCCTCGAGGACGGTCACACGCCGGCTTAGCGCCGCCGTTGCAACGTTGCCCCCTCGGGACAGAACGTGGCGGGCCCCTCGAGGACGGCCGGGTCCGAGGTCGGCCGGTAGGGCGTGCCCGCGGTGCCGTTGGCCCATTCGACAAACAGCGTATCCCGGCGGACGGCCCACGAGTGGACGGTGTCCGCCCGGGCCGAGTCGGGGTGGGCGTAGCTCCACGCCAGGACGCCCCCGGGCTCGAAGCGGACGAACGCCGTGCGGATGTCGGGGTCGGGGCAGAACTCGACCCAGGACGTGCCCTCGAGGTCGGCTGGGACCAAGAGCGGAGCGGCGGCGCAGCCGGCGACGAGCAAGAGCGGAGCGAGGCGCATGGCGGAGTCTACTAATTACGTCGTAGACACGGGAGCGCCCTCGAGGTTGCTCGTCCTCGAGGGCGCTACGCCGCCTCGGCCTCGGCGACGGTCTCCATTGGGATCGGGCGCGCGGGACGCTCGCCGGTGTCGAGGTAACGCTGGACCTCCAAGACAGCTTGCTCCTTCTTCTTGGCCTCCAACATCACGTCGTACGGCGCGTCCGGCTTGCCGACCTGCTCCATCACGCCGACCAACTCGTCGACGTCGTCCATCGACAGGTAATCGGCGTGGCCGGTCCGGGTGCCGGGCTTGTGAGACGACAAGTGGAGCTTGGGCGGACGCTTTCCCCACGTCGTCATCGCGCGGTCCAACAGCTCGACCACCCCCTCGTCCCAGGTCCGCCGCTGCGCGTCCTCGCCGTCGCCCTTGTGACCGGGGTTGAGCTTGTGGTGGAACAGGTCGACGATGACGGGGAGCCCGACGCGCTCGGCCAGCCCGACGGTCTCTTCGAGTGTGTACGTCGTGTCGTCGTTCTCGAGGGCGAGCCGTTCTCTCGCGTCGTCGCTCAGGCGGTCGACGTTTTGGGCGAACCTCTCGAGGGCGGACGCCTTGTCTCCGTACGCACCGCCGACGTGCAGCGTCATCGTCCCCTTGGGGTCCATCCGTTTTAGGACCTGCGCCTGAAAGTCGAGCTCGTCGATCGAGTTCTGGACGACCTCCGGCCGCGGGCTGTTCAAGACCGTGTACTGGCCGGGGTGGCTGGTCACGCGAAGCTTCTCGGCCTTGACGAGCCGGCGGATCTCGCGGAACTGCCAGTCGAACGCCTCGCTCCAGTCGAACGGGAACTGGGGGAGCGGTCCGAACGGGATCAGGTCCGAGGAGATGCGCATGAAGCGGACCCCGTGCTCGACGTTCCAGCGCAGCGACCGCAGGACGTCGTCGAGGTTCTGGACGACGACGGGGATGACGGACTCGGTGCGAAGGTTGGCGAGCCGGACCGTCCTCGACTTCGTGCCGAGGGCGGTGTTGATGCAGGCGTAGCCGAGATGACGGAGGCGCATGGGAGTCGAGGTGGACGTCCCCCTAACGCTCGGTCGCGCGCGCTGTGCCGCCCTCGAGGTCGAGCGTTTGCTGCCGGCATTCGTCCTCGAGGGCACGACGCCGAAGCGTCGCCCTCGAGGGCGGCTACTCGGCGTGGGGCAGGCGCTCGGGCATCTCGGCGGCGACGTAGATCAGGACGGCGGTCGCCGCGACGGCGCGGGCGACGTGGTCCGGGTCCAGCTTGTCCATCGTGTCGGCGGGCGTGTGGTGCAGCACGAAGTAGTCGCCGTTGTCCGTCCGCAGGCTCAGGCCCGGCACGCCGTCGCGCATCATCGGGCCGATGTCGGCGCCCCCGCCACCCTCGGTGATCCCGGCGGGGCCGGCCGTCGAGCCGTCGAGCAGCAGGGACTCGATGAGCGGCTCGACGCGCGCGGCCAGCATCTCGCGGCCCGGCTCGGCGCCGGAGTACCCGAACCCGACCGGCTCGAACAGGCCGCTGTCGGACTCGAGGGCGAGCTGGACGTTGTCGACGCGGTCGAGCGAGTCGCGGTAGGCCTCGCCGCCGAAGATCCCGATCTCCTCGGCCGTCCACAGGACGACGCGGACGGTCCGTCGAGGACGGAGCCCGAGCTCGTGCAGCAGCCGCACGGCCTCCCACGTCACGACGCAGCCCGCCAGGTCGTCGTGGACGCCTTGCCCGACGTCCCACGAGTCGATGTGCCCGCCCAGGACCACGACCTCGTCCGGGCTCTCTCGCCCGACCACCTCGCCGATCACGTTCCTCGAGGTCGCGTCCCCGCGCGTGGCCGCGTCCATCGTGAGCCGCACGACGGGCCGGTCGCCTCGGTCCTGGATGCGGCGCAGCATCTCGGCGCCCTCGATGGTGAGCGCGGCGTGGGGGATTGGGCGGACGCCGTCCTCGTAGCGCATGACGCCGGTGTGCGGCGTGCT
>NZ_JBARYR010000535.1:0-23875 GCF_049648075.1 Rubrivirga sp.
GTCGAGCCCGCCACGGTGGCCCGCGCTCGGGCAGCGGGCGCGCGGGCGTACCTCTCGAAGTCGGGGCTCGGCGGCACGCTCGCCCGCACTCTCCGCGAGGTTCTGGGCGATGGCCCACTGCCAGAGGCGTCCTCGGCCTTTCCATAGCAGGCCTCCGACGAGTGACGGACAGGAGTATCCATCAGGCGCGGCGTAATCTTCGGTTAGGTTGGGGCTTTATCCTCCGTCCGCTCGGCCTCAATCCGTCGGAGGTGCCCCTTAACCGTGTTGTACGCAAGCCCCGTCCGACGCGCCATCTCCGCCTTCGCCACGCCGCCGTCAAGCATGCCCTCGAGTGCGCCCCGGTGCTGGTCGAACGTCGACGGCCGCCCGAGCACCTTCCCCTCGGCTCGCGCCCGCTCCAGTCCAGCAATCGTCCGTCGGCTGATCTTCTGGGCCTCGTACTCGGCGAAGTAGCTCAGCACGCCCAGCAGCACGTGGGACACGAGCTCGTTCTCGGTCGAGAGGTACGGCTCGGTGTAGGACCGGAACCGGACCCCGAGCGCCTCGAGTTGCTGGAGGTAGGCGACCGTCTTGCGGATGCCCTCGCGGCTGAACCGGTCGAGGCTCCAGAAGACCAGCGTGTCGAACTCCCGCCGCTCGGCGGCCTCGAACACGGCTGAGAACGCCGAGCGCTCACGACGGCCCTTCCGGCCGGACTCGCGGTCGACGAACTCCCGGAGCGTGCCGTCGGGGCGCGCGAGGTCGTACCCCTCCTGCTCCAGGAAGCGGTGGAGCTGGCGCCGCTGGTTCTCCTCGGTCTGGGTGGGGCGGCCATCCGCCCCGACGTCGCGCTTGGACACGCGGAGGTACAGGGCTGCCCGCTTCTTGGGTGGTGGAGGAAGCGATGGCAGGTCAGTGGGCACGGTCGGGACGGGTGAGGCGGGCACGTTATATATGGGCGGCGTGCGGGGGTGTCAACAACCGCTCGTTTCTTGCCGCCCCTGGCGGTGCCGGTCGGACCGGCCCGTACGGCGCGTAGAGCGGTGCGTCTGGGGTACCCCTTTCCTGACACCTCCCGCCCCGGTGGGGCCACCCCCATGCCCGTCGAGTTCCTCTCCGACGACCAAGCCGCCCGCTACGGCCACTTCGATGGGCCACCCACGGCCGACCAGCTCGCCCGCTACTTCTACCTCTCCGACGCCGATCGGGCTGTCGTTGACGAGCGGCGCAACCGGCATGGGCGGCTCGGGTTCGCTGTCCAACTCGGGACCGTCCGATTCCTCGGCACCTTTCCCGCCGATCTCAACGAGGTGCCAGCCGTCGTTGTCCACGCGGTGGGCAACGGGCTCGGCGTCCCGGACCCAGAGGCTGACTTCGCTCGCTACCTCCGCCGCGACTCGGCACGCCGCGAGCACGCCGCTGAGATCCAAGGACGCTACGGGTACACGACCTTTGGCGATCCATCGGAGTCGTTCCGCATGGTCCGATGGCTTTACGCTCGAGCGTGGCTCGCGGCCGAGCGGCCGTCGGTGCTCTTCGACCTCGCGACCGCCCGGCTGGTCGAGCGGAAGGTGCTCCTTCCCGGCGTGACCGTGCTCGCGAGACTCGTCGCCCGCGTGCGGGCACGGGCTTCGGACCAGGTGTACGAGGCGCTGGCGCGTCTCCCAACGGACGATCAGCGCAAGCGGCTCGAGGATCTGCTCGCCGTTCCGGAGGGCGACCGCGTGAGCCGACTCGAACGGCTCCGCCGCTCGCCCGTCCGGGTTAGCGGCCCGGCGCTCGTCGAGGCCTTGGGCCGGGTGGAGCGAACGCGAGCACTCGGCGGGTTCGACGACTCGGGCGTGCCCCCGGCCCGTCGGGAAGCGCTCGCTCGCTACGCGATGAGCGCCTGGGCGCGGACTCTCTCACTGATGCCCGAGGCCCGCCGCGTGGCCACGCTCGTCGCCTTTGCCGAGCACGTCCAGCGAGCCGCACTCGACGACGCACTCGATCTTTTCGGGCTTCTCGTCGAGAGTCTCTTCCGTGACGCTGAGCGGGACGGAAAACGCGAGCGGCTCCGGCGGTTGCGAGAGTTCGACCAGGCCGCTCTCCGTCTCTGGGCGGCGGTCGAAGTGCTACTCGACCGGGGCCTCTCGGCCGATGCTCTCCGAGAGACAGTCTTCGGTCGGATCAGCCGTGCGGAATTGGAGGAGGCAGGCGAGACCGTAACCGAGATCGCGCGAGAGCCCGGCGACCGCTTCCACGACGAAGTCCTCGCCCGCTGGCGGTCCGTCCGACGGTACCTCCCGTCGCTCCTGGAGACGGTCACCTTCGAGGGCACGCGGTCGGCTGCGCCTGTTCTCGATGCCGTCGACTTCCTGCGTGAGCTGGAGGAGCGGACCGGACGGCCCGCGATGGGCGAGGCTCCACTCAGCGTCCTCACACCAGCATGGGAGCGGCTCGTACTCGCCGACGGGGGCGGACCCGCTCGGAAGCCGTACACGTTCGGTGTGCTCGACGAGCTACTCGGTGCCCTCCGGCGGCGAGACGTATTCGTCCCTGGGAGTGGGCGGTGGGACGACCCACGTGCGAAGCTGCTCCAGGGCGAGCGGTGGGAGCAGACGCGGCCCTCGGTCTGCCGTGCGCTCGGTCGCGCACCGTCACCGGACGACGAGCTCGCCGCGCTCCAGTCGGAGCTCGACGAGGCGTACCGGCGGACGGCCGCGAACCTGGACACGAACGAGGCCGTCCGGATCGAGCAGACGGCAGGGCGTGACCGGCTCGTCGTCACGCCGCTCGACAAGCTCGATGAGCCCGAGAGCCTGGTCCACCTCCGGGCCGCCGTCCAGGCCCGGATGCCCCACGTCGAGCTCCCAGAGCTCCTCCTCGAGGTCGAGGCCTGGACCGGGTTTACCTTCGCGTTCACGCACGCGAGCGAAGGACGTGCTCGTGCCGAGGGCCTCGACGTCAGCCTGTGCGCGGCGCTCTTGTCCGAGGCGTGCAACGTCGGGCTCCGCCCGTTCTCACAGGTGGGGACCCCGGCGCTCACCACGCGGCGACTCTCGTGGGTGCTCCAGAACTACGTCCGAGCCGAGACACTCGTGGCCGCGAATGCGCGCCTCGTTGACTACCAAGCGACGATCCCTCTCGCTCAGGCGTGGGGTGGCGGCGAGGTCGCCTCGGCCGACGGACTCCGCTTCGTGGTCCCCGTCCGCACGCTCAACGCCGGACCCAACCCGAAGTACTTCGGCGTCGGACAGGGCGTGACGTACTACAACTTCACCAGTGACCAGTTCACGGGCTTCCACGCCGTCGTGGTGCCGGGCACGCTCCGGGACTCGCTCTACGTGCTCTCAGGGCTCCTGGAGCAGCAGACGGGGCTGGAGCCGACGGAGATCGTGACCGATACGGCGGGCTACAGCGACACAGTTTTTGGACTTTTTTGGTTGCTCGGCTACCAGTTCAGCCCGCGGCTCGCAGACCTCGGCGACGCCCGGCTCTGGCGGATGGACCGAGCGGCGGACTACGGGCCGCTCGACGGCGTTGCCCGCCAGCGCGTGCGCACGAGCCTCATCCGTGACAACTGGGACGACCTGCTCCGGGTCGCCGGGTCGCTCAAGACCGGCGCCGTCGGAGCGCACGAGATGATGCGGGTGCTTCAGCGTGGCAACCGCCCGTCGACGCTCGCGAAGGCCGTCGGCGAACTGGGCAGGATCGCGAAGACGCTGTTCCTCTTGGCATACGTCGACGACGAGGCGTACCGGCGGCGTGTGCTCACGCAGCTCAACCGTCAGGAGAGCCGTCACAAGCTCGCGCGGACCGTCTTTCACGGGCAGCGCGGTGAGGTCCGCAAGCGGTACCGGGAGGGTCAGGAGGACCAACTCTCGGCGCTGGGGCTCGTCGTCAACGCGGTCGTGCTCTGGACGACGCGGTACCAGCAAGCCGCCCTCGACGCGCTCCGGTCCGAGGGCGCCGAAGTCCTCTCCGAGGACGTGGCCCGTCTCTCACCGCTGGGCACGAAGCACGTCAACGTGCTGGGTCAGTACCACTTCGAACTGGCCGTTGCGCGAGGCGAACTCCGGCCACTCCGAGACCCGGCGGCCCCTGACGAGGGGTGGAGCGGCCCGGCCTAACGAAACTTCACCGCGCGTCTACCGGACAATCCTGTTCCGTTACTTGTCGGAGGCCACGGTCACGCGCTCGAACTCGTGGCCCATGTACACGTCGAGCTGGGGGGCGACGGACTCGTCCCACACCTGGGCCGCCGGGAGCCGCTCCAGCCGAGAGCGGTTGACGTCGACGAACCGCTCTTAGAACCGGAACGCAGCATCCGCGACGCGGGGCCTCACGCTCAGACCCTGCGGGAGTAGGTCCGTACCGCGACCGCTGAGGCCCTCGAGGAAGAGAGCAAACATCCTCCGCACGTCCTCGACCCCCTCGCCCTTGATCCGGTAGTACGTCGGCCGGCGGCCCGGCCCCGTCCTGGGCTCCACGCCTGCCGGCGGGTCCCCCCGCTCCACGATCCCGGAGCCTTCGAGGACGACGAGGTGCTGAAAAACGGTCGCCTTCGTGAGACCCGTGCGGCCCACGAGAGACTGTAGGGTGGCCGCGCCGGACTCGCTCATCGCGCGGAGCATGTCGAGACGGTACGGGTTGGTCATGGCCTGGGCGACCCGAATCAACCGATAGGTAGGGTCGTCAATCGGGGGCGGAGAAGGCGACCGAGTTGGCATGACGGAGAACGAGGGACGGTCCAGTCTGGGCACTTCACTCCCGGCGCTGCTCCACGCGAGTCCGCTCGCCCGAGCAGTGGGCGCTCATGGACTTCCATTGAGGTGCTCCTGTAGTTCTGAGACGGACGGGAGGGCGGCGTTCCTGAACAGCTCGAACACGACCCGCGACCGCTCCGAGTTGGAGTACCCGGCCGTGAACGCGGCGACCACGTCGTACTCGGGCACGACGAAGATCATCTGGCCCCCATTCCCGCTCGCGTAGACGACCTCGACGGACTTCTCCCCGTATCGGACCGTGTCGGACCACCAGAGGTACCCGTAGGCGACCCCCGAGATCTCCGTTCGGGGCCGGGCCGAACGCTCGACCCACTCCTCGGAGACGACTTGTCGCCCGTCCCACTCCCCACGTTGGAGCACGAGCATCCCCACCTTCGCCATCGCCTGCGGGGTCAGCAGGAGGTGCCCCCCGGCGTCCACCTTCCGCCCGCCGTCGAACCGCGCCCACCGGTAGTTCTCGATCCCGAGCGGAGAGAACAGAGCGGCGGCGAACGCGGCGAGGTCCCGGCCTGACCCCCGAGCGATGGCCTCTTCAAGCGCGACGACGCCCCCCGTGCAATACCGCGTCGTGTCGCCGGACGCGTGCGGCCTCGAGAGCGATAGGAGGTGCCCGACCCAGTCCTCGGAGCGGTACATACGGTCCTCCTGTCCCCACGTACCCGGATCGCCGTCGTCGCAGTCGAGCCCGCTGCTCACCGTCAGGAGGTGTCGGATCGAAATGTCCCCTTTGTCTTGGATGTCGGGGTACCCCGCTCTGAGGTAGTCCATGACTGGAGCGTCAACGCCTGCCACGGCTCCTCGCTCGACGGCGATGCCCGTCAGCGGCGATGTGACGCTCTTCGTCGCAGAGCGGATGTCGTGGGGGTTGTCGCGGCCGTGCCCGTTGTAGTACTCCTCGAACGCCAGGACCCCGCCCCGGACGACGAGCATGCTGTGGAGCCGGTGGTCCCCCTGAGCCGCGATCTGGGCCGAGGCGTTGTCGAGGTACGACGCGACGAGCCCGACGGACTCGGGCGTGCCGGTGGGGAGGGGATTGTCCTCGGCGATGGGACCTACGACGTCTTCGGCCGAGGAGCACCCTGCGGCGACCAGGGTCAGCGTGAGGAGGGTCCGGAGAGTCATCGCGAGCGGGTTCTGTGAGTTGCCGATGGGGGATGCGCCTCGGCCTACTCCAAGTGGATCACGCGGAGCCGGTCCGTGGGGACCGGTACGGACTGGTCGGAAAGGAGGTACTCGCTCACGTACAGCGTGTCTCCCGAGGCAGAAACGCCGAGCCCGTTCGGGTTGGTGAACGTCGCCTGGCCCGCCGGCCCGTCGTCCCGCCCTGGCTGCCCCGTGCCTGCGACCACCCTCATCGTTCCGTCGGTCGCGAAGGCGACGACCTGGTGGTTGCTCAGGTACGTGGCGTACAGCGAGCCGTCGGTCCACACCATGTGGCCGACCGTGAGCGAGCCCAACGGGGGTTGCAGGGGGAGAGACGCGAACGCGGTCTGAGACCCGTCGGGACCGAGCTTGGTGATCCGACCGTCGAAGATGTTCGCCACATAGATGTACCCCTCGTCGTCTATGGCGATGCCGACAGGTCCACGCAGGTCTCCCCCGACGGCGAAGTCCTCGACGGTCCCGTCCGGATGGATCCGGGTGACGCTGTCTCCGTCTCCGAACCCACTGGGGTCGCCGTACTGCGTCACGTAGATGCTCCCGTCCGGTCCCTCGATCAGGTCGCTCGGACCGTCGGCCACGGTCGCGAACGTGCGTAGGGTCCCGTCACCGACGATCTGACTCACCTCGCGCTCGCGGAAAGCCGTGGTGAGAAGGCGGCCGTCCCTCGTGGCGAGCACGTGGATGGGCCCCCCAACTCCGGTGGCCACCGTGTCTACTACGCCACCGGACACCCGGTATACGTCTCCGCCCAGAAAGCCGCTTGTCGCGTACACCCCCCCGGTCGGAGCGACGTGCAGCCCGTCCATCCTATAGTCGTCGTCGAAGAAGAGGCTGGAGACGGTCTGAGCCGCCCCGTCCTGGGCCGTGGTCACGAGGAGGGCCACGGCGAGGGCAACGAAGTGGGGGAGGCCGGCGAGCGTCCGTCGGGGAGAGCGCAAAGACATGTCACGGTGGGCGGTGTGACCGACAACCTCCCGAACTCGCCCGGCGCCGACGTCTCAAATGACGGTCTCCTGGTCCCGTGGTTGGGGATGAGACCACTCATGGGACCGCCGCTCACTGTCCCCGCGAGTCCGACCGTACCTCGATGATCACGTCGCCTCTCAAAGGCCGAGGAGTATCCAACGGCGCAGCCCTCTTCCGATAGGCCGAAGGCGTCTCACCCGTCCGCTGCTTGAACACCCGGTTAAACGAGGCCTTGCTGCTGAACCCAGAGTCGAGGCCAATTGCGAGGATCGTAAAGTGCTCGCAGGCCGGGTCGGCGAGACGCGCTTGGGCTTCCGACACCCGGTAACCGTTTACGACGTCCGCGAACGAGCTCCCGATCCCCTGCGAAAGCACGCTAGACAACACACGGCTCGACATCCCCAATCGATCGGCGAGGTCCGCAAGGCGGATCTCGGGGTTGAGGTACGGGCGTTCGACGTCCATCAAAGCCCGCAGTGCCTCAACATGAGGGCCCCACTCCGCTGAGGGCTGCGCCTCGTGCCGGAGCGGGGGCAGCGGGAGGGTCAGGTCCGGGAACACAGCGTGAGGACGTTGCAGCAGGCGGTACCCGACGACAGCCAGCAACGCAGCGAGCGACAACGGGACGAGGTAGTCGAGCCAGGCCCAGAACCTCCCTGTGGCGATGAGCACGCCCACGTTCACGGCCACGGCGGCTGCGTAGACGCCAAACAGCGTCGTCAACTGGCGGAGCCCCGCCAGCCGGTCCGCGTCCGCCCCCGCGGCCTCCCGTTGGTATCTGGCCGTGTAACGCGCCACCAGTCCAATGGCTGCGGCGGCGTACGCCACAGACTGCAACCCGTACAATCCGATGAACACGAACGATACGGCCGGACGCCCGACGTCCACCAGATCGTGATCGAAGCCTGGAGCCCACGCGAACGCCGCGGTCGTGAGAAGCTGGAGCGCCACGGGCGTCGCGTGGACCGCGTCCTCGGGCTCCCACCGAGACCGCTCTGGGAAAAGGCCCCGGACGTACCCGTAGAACAGCGGGTTCACGAGCAGCCAGAGCGTGTTGACGACCGAATGGAACGACGGTCCGGGCCAGGTCACCGCTGAGAATTGGAGCGCCATGTCGCCGAGCAGGACGGCGAGAACCAGGATGAGAACGCCCAAGAACCTCCGCGACCACTCCGACCCTGCCTGGGTGCGCGTGAGGAGAACGAGGCCGAGCCCCAGCCCGTGAACCGCGGCGAGGGCGAAGACGAACCCCGACACAGACAGGACGGGCGTCGTCATACCCCTCCCCCTTGAAAACCCCTCCCGTCTCGGGGGCCACGAGCGGGGGTGTACAGCCCGAGAAGGAGTCGGGGACGGCGACCGAGAGCCGGTCTCGGGGGCGTAGACGAGGTCAGGGTGGAGTCCATGAGGAGGGGGTGGTCGTTCGCCGAGGGCCGTACGAACTCGAAAGCCGGGGGGTGACGTCGCACTACTGCGATGCGGTAAAGCGGTACTACCACAATGTCGGGCCCCCGCCCTACCCGGCGGTCTCATCCCGCGCGTTGGGACCTGGGAGGATCAATTTGAGACCGCCGTGCCCGGTATGAGCGCCGTTGATCATACCGGACACGCACGCGTCGCCCACTCCGAACGGACTACGGAGAGTTTGGGACCGCCGCACAGGCCGCCCGCGGCCACGTGGAGCCTGCCTGCCCGATCTGCTCTCCAGGTCTGTCTCATCTCGCAAGATGAGACCTGCTACCGAGATGGAGAGACGACGTGGTAGACGGAGGTGCCGAGGTTCCACCCTTCGGTCGCCCCGTCCGGGAGCACGCTACACAGGCCACAGCCAGACCCGTCCCATGTCCACGCCGTTTCACCTCTTGATCATCGAGTCAGACCACGCCCTGCGGGCGACTCTGGCGAGGGCGGGCTCTCGTCTGACGACCAACGCCACAGTGTCCGCTGTCTCTTGCCCGAGCGAGATCTCCGGGCAAACGCTCTCGACGCGCCCCGACCTCGTGTACGTCGGTCTCGGTCGCTCCGCACCGGGGTGGAGCGCGGCCCTCTTCGACCTCCAGCAAGAGGACTGCTTCGCTGGAGCAGTTACGGTCGTCGACGCGTGCCGGAGCCCGGAGCGGCTCATCTACGCTTTCAACGCGTTCGCCAAGAGGTCGACGGTGGTGGAACGGTCGTTGAGCTGGGACGCGCGACTGGCCGTTCCGGTGGCGAATCGGATCGCGCTCGTCAAGGTCGGGGACATCTGCTGGATCGAAGGGGCGGGGAAGTATGTCCGGATCCACACGCGCGGCAAGGTCTACCTCCTTCGAGAGCTCCTCCAAGACCTGGAGGTCCAGCTCGACAGCTCCAAGTTCATCCGGATCCACCGGTCCACAATCGTAAACGTCGACTGCATCGCGACGCTCGAGCACGCCGGTCGCGGCGAGTACATCGTGCACCTCGGAGACGGCGCCGAACTCAAGCTCACGAGGTCCTACCGCTCGCACCTCCACACGTTGACCGGGGGGCTCGTCGGTGACCCGCCCCCTACTGCGCAGCCAAGGGACTGAGCAGAGCGCCTGCGACGATCGGGGGAGCGTCTGCGACGTTCGGCCCACGAGGGCAGCGGCCCCACATACCCTCTGGACGCGAGTGAGTCTGCCAGCCCAGAGGCACCGCAGACGAGCCGTGGTTGACCGAGCACTTTCGGGGGTTGTGTCTCGAAAGAGTCCAGGACCCCGGTCCGGCGTTATACCTCTCCGGACCGGGGGTTCTGCCGCTCCCACCCTCCCATAGCCCTGTGTCTCCTTGCATCTACAAAACTGAAAACGGGCGAGAAGCCGTCATGCGGTGGTACGACGACCAAGTAGCGTCGCTCCCGTTCGAGACCGAGCCCCAGTTCGTCGCCACACCGTCCGGACGTACCCACATTCTGGTCGCTGGGCCCAAGGCCGCCCCCCCCGTCCTACTCCTCCACGGCATGGGCATGAACGCGGCGGCGATGATCGGAGCCGTGCGCGCGCTCGGAGAGGACTTCCGGGTCTACGCCGTGGACACGGTCGGGATGCCGGGGAAGAGCGACGGCACGCGGCCCGAACGCAACGGTGAGGGCTACCCCCTCTGGCTCGAGGCCGTGCTCGTCGAGTTGGGCTTGGAGTCCGCCCACTTCGTTGGCGTCTCGTTCGGGGGATGGATGATCCTCAAGCTCGCCGCCCGAGCCCCGTCCAGAGTTCGGACCGCGTCCCTCTTGGACACGGGGGGACTGGTGCCGTTCACGTTGCGGGGGCAGCTCGTCGCGGGTCTCGGCGCGGTGCGCTACGTCCTCCGTCCGACGCCCGGGAACGGTCTCCGGGCGGCTCGGCCGCTCTTCGCCTCGGGCGCCCCGTTGGACCCGGACTTCGTGGTGCTCCTCACGCTCGGGTACCGGCACGCGAAGCTCGACGTCGACCGGAGCGGGCTCCCCGTGATCAGAGCCGAAGATCTCTCGGGGTTCGATGGTCCAGCGTTCGTGTCTTTTGGAGCGGAGGACGTGTTCTTCGACGTGGAGCGGGCGTGCGCACGGGCGTGGGTCGTGCTCTCGGGCCTGGAGACGTGTGAGATCATCCCGGAGAGAGGCCATGCTCCGACGTCCGACCAAGGAGCTCTCCTGTACGACCGCGTCCGGAGCTTCCTTTTCAAGCACGCGGTATAGCGCGACGCTAATCGCCGACGTTCTCGGCTCAGCTAAGCGCCACCGTTTCCCCGGCTCCGTTCACTGCAGTGCTCCGTGCTCCGCGCGGGTGGACAGCCTTCTTAGACCCCTGTGACTGTCGCTGGTCCCTCGTCCACGGCCTCACTGAATCGCGGGGCCTGCAGGGCGGACCAGGCGTCGCCGACGGGACCGCCTTTCGCGCAGCTAGCTGGACCAACCCGCCGTTTCTAATGATCGAGTGCCGTGAGGTCCGTGCTAGACGCTGGCGGTGACGGGTCCGAGCGCGACCTCGATGCGCTCGCTACGAGGGGACACGACTGTGCCCCAAGCCTGTGCCCCCGGTCCGGTTAGAGGGCGAGTCCACCCCTCGAGGGGGGCTCTTGGGGACAGAAAAGGGGGCCGGCAGACCGGTCGAAGGGAGCTTTCGAAGACTGGATCCGCGCACGTGCCGGGCACTCCACCTCGAACACCACCCTAACCCCCATGCGATTGTTACTCCGCGCAGCCGAACCCCTCACGAGGCTCCTTCGGTACTCGCTCGTCCTGCTAGCGGCGCTCGTCGGTCTGGCGGCGGCTCCCTCCGCCCAGACGGGTACCCTCACCGGTCTCGTCACGGACAACGTCACCGACGACCCCATCCCCGCAGCCACGGTCCGGCTGGAGGGCACAATCCTCGGCGTCTCAACCGACGTGGAGGGCCGGTACACGATCCCCCGCGTCGAGCCCGGCGAGTACACGCTGGCCGTGTCGTTCGTGGGCTACCGGACGTACCGGACCGCGGTCACCGTCGAGCCCGGCGAGACGACCGTCGAGGACGTCGAGGTCGAGGTCGACCGGACCGGCCTCGACGAGGTCATCGTGACGGGGCAGGGGAGAGGCGTGGAAGCGAGGAGGCTCTCGACGACCGTGGAGTCGATCTCGGCCCGCGACATCGCCGAGATCCCAGCCGCACAGATCGAGGACATCCTACAGGCCAACCTCCCGAACTCCCAGGTCCGGTTCTCGTCCGGCCAGCCGGGCACGGCGACCCTGTTCCGGTCGCGCGGCGTGACGTCGGCGAACCAGTCCACGACGCCGGTCATCTACATCGACGGCGTCCGCGTCGACAACCTTAACACGGGCGCCGCGCTCGGGCTGGGGACCGGCGGCGCGCAGTCGAGCGCGCTTGCGGACATCCCGATCGAGAACATCGACCGGATCGAGTTCGTCAAGGGCGGCGCCGCGAGCACGCTCTACGGGTCCGACGCCGGCAACGGCGTGCTCCAGATCTTTACCAAGAAGGGCGTCTCGGGAGGGAGTACGCTGCTCTTGGAGACACAGCTCGGGTTCAACACGGCCACGCGCGACTTTCTCCGGTTCCAGGAGACCGCCGACATCCTATTCGAGTCCGGCGCCGTAACGGGGTACCGCCTGTCCGGCAACGGCGGCGCCCAGGGCCTGACGTACAGCTTCTCCGGCCGCGCCCTCGCCGACGACGGGTTCCGGCCCCGCAACGAGAACCGCCGGTTCGACCTGCGCTCGAGCCTCAGCGCCGTCATCAACCCGACCGTGACGTACACCGGCACGTTCGGGTACGGATCGAACGCGTTCCAGCGCGACTACAACGCGAACGCCAACTTTTCCCAGTTCCAGAACCTCGAGGCCGGCGGGTTTGGACAACTCTCTGACCTGAGCCGCTCCGACATCGACTCGATCCGGTCGAACGTTCGGTCGATCGTGGACCTCTCGAACGTGACGACCGACGTCCGGCGGTTCCAGACGTCGCAGCAGTTGCAGTTCAACCTGTTGCCGTCCCTGTTCGCACGCGTCGTCGGCGGGATCGACTACCGGGTCAACGAGGACCAGCAGGTGGTCACGAACGAGTACCAGATCGCGGGCGGGTTCGCGCCGGCGGGGACGTCCGACCAGGGCTCGATCAGCCGGTTCCAGCGGCGGTCCTTCGGCCTGACCCTCGACGCGAACGTGAGCCACTCGGCCGAGATCGGGGCGTTCTCGTTCCTGACGAACGTGGGCGGCCAGCTTTTCCGGAGCGACGACGACCAGACGCAGATCACGACGACGGACGTGACCGAGGGGTCGCTCACGATCAACAACTCGGCCGACCAGACGGCCATCGACCAGATCCTCGAGGTCGCCAACTACGGGGTCTACGTCGCTGAGAACGTCGGCTTCCGGAACACCCTGTTCTTCGACATCGGCCTGCGCCTGGACGGCAACTCCGCGTTCGGGGAGGACGTCGGGACGGTGCTGTACCCGCGCATCGGGGTGGCGTACACGCCGTCCGAGGAGGCGTTCTTCCAGCGGATCGTGCCGTCGTCGTTGCTCTCGCTCAAGCTGCGGGCCAACTACGGCGAGGCCGGCAACTTCCCGACGCCGTTCGCCCAGGTCCGCACGCTCGCCGTCAACCCGTTCCTGGGCGTCCCGACCTTCACGTTCGGTGCGGCAGGCGACTCGGAGTTGCGGCCGGAGCGGATCAGCACGACCGAGTTTGGGGCCGACATCGGCCTAGCCAATAACCGGATCATGGTCGAGGCGTCGTACTACGATGCCGTGACGAACGACGCGCTCTTTAACGCGCCGTTCGCGCCGTCGACGGGTCAGGCGAACCAGCTCCGGAACATCGGCGAGGTTCGCAACCGCGGGTTCGAGATCTCGACCTCGGCTCAACTCGTCGAGACCCAGAACCTGTCCGTGCGGCTCAGCGGCTCGTTCAACACGCTCGAGAACGAGGTGGTCTCGAACGGCGGGACCCCGGAGTTCAACGTCGGCGGGTTCACGTTCCTCGGGACGTTCGTCGACGAGGGCCAGCCGGTCGGGTACCTCCGGGGCAACCGACCCGTCTTCGCCGACGACGGGAGCATCGGCGTGGCGAGCGAGGCCACGACGTTGGGTGACACCGAAATCTCGGCGGGCGGGCTCTTGGTCGAGAACCTCGCGGCGCTGGGCAGCCCGGTCCCGAGCGCGTTCGGCAACCTCAGCCTGTCGGCGCGGTACCGCGGCCTGACCTTTCTGGTGTCGTCGGACTACCAACTGGGCGCGCAGGGCGTGAACACGGACGAGGTGCTCCGCTACTTCGGCGAGACCAACCGCGTCGCCGCTCTCATCGGAGACGACGGCGCCCGGCTCCGCCAGGGCTTTATCGACGGCGACCCCGAGATCCTCGCCGAGATCGCCGCGCTCGATGGGCAGGCCATCGAGTTGACGCAGGGTCTCGTGCCGGCGCGGTCGGTCACGCTCTCGGCGCTGGGCGTCCCCGGATACAACTTCTTCAACCTGGCCGGCGCATGGGTCGAGGACACGGACTTCCTCAAGATCCGCCAGATCTCGGCCAGCTACGAGGTCCCGTCGAGCGTCGTCGGGCGGTTGGCGTCGGGGTTAGTAGAGGGCCTCCGCATTCAGGCGGCCGTCACGAACCCGTTCAACTTCGCGACCTCCAACTTCGACCCCGAGATCACGGGCGCGAATGCGAACTCGCAGAACGGCGTCAACGTGGGTGGCTTTGGGTTTGGGACGGAGTCGCCCGCGCGCCGCTTCCTCCTGACGCTCGGCGCCCGCTTCTAGACCTGCCCTTACCAGTCCGCGGACGGCGTCTTTCCCGTCCGGGACCTCCACCCCGATTCCATGACGACCCAACTCAAGCGCTTCTCCGGCGCCTTCGCCCTCGGCGCAGCCCTGGCCCTCGCCGGCTGCGACTTCGGCAACCCGGCCACGGTGTTCAACCCCAACCTTACCGAGGACAACGTGCTCTCGACGCCGCGCCCGCTCACGGCCTGGACAGCGGGGCTCGAGCGCCAGGCAGCCCTAGCGCTCAGCGGGACCATCCCGGGCGCCGAGATCTTGTCCGACAACTACGTCAACACGTTCACCTTCTTCAACCAGCAGTTCGACGGGCTCAACATCTCCTACACCGAGTCCGACATCAACACGATGCTGTTCCGGTGGTCCGACCTCCGGGAGTCCGCCATCTTTGGTCACCAAGTGGTCGCAGAGCGTGACGCTGATGCGACGCCGGACGCGATCGCGCAGAACTACTTCTACGAGGGAATCGCGAACCTCTACCTCGGGCAGCTCTTCGTCGGCGCCCCCCTCGAGGGCGGGGGCGTACCCGGACCGCCTGAGCAGCTGATCGGCCAGGCCATCGGGGCGTTCGACCAGGCCCTCGCGACGACGACGGACACGGACGCGCGCGTGGGGTACCAGCTCGCCCGTGCGCGCGCCTACCACGCCATCGGGGACCGGGCGAACGCCGTCGCCGACGCCCAGGCCGTCCTCGACGCCGACGCCGACTTTCTCTTGGCCATCCGGTACAACGAGAACGAGGGGAGCGGGCTGTCCAGCTTTATCGAGGACGCCATCTACGACCGGGCCGGCTCCGACGACCTCCAGCCGCTCCCCCGCCTCGACTTTCTCGATCCCAAGCTGGCCCTCGGCAACGACGACGTGGCGGTCCCGCTGTTGAAGGCCGAGGAGGCGTCGCTCATCTTGATCGAGGCCGCCCTCGCGACGGCCGACCTCGAGGGCGCGAAGGGGATCATGAACGACCTTCTCGCGCTCGTTGCGGCGCGGCCTGTCGCTCGCGTAAACGACGCCGCGGAGGGCCGGACGGGGCGCCCGGACACGGAGGGCTTCGAGGTCCGGGCCAGTGCCGCTGACCCGTTTCGGAGCGGGCTCGTGCTGGCGCGCGACCAGGACGTCCCGGTCCCGTCCGTCTCTGGAACATCGGTCACGGCCGACGATGTCGCGGCGCTGGGCACCGTCGAGGACGCCGTCGAGACGCTGTACCTCATGCGGCAGGAGATCTTCATCGCGGAGGGCCGGCGGATGTTCGACCTGGGGGTCCGGTTCCCGCTCTCGGAGAACGAGGTGTTGGTCAATTCGAACGTCGAGCTTGGGCCGTTGACGACACCGTTCGTGCCGGCGCCGCTGGAGCCGCTTCGGACGCAGTTCGACGACTTCTCGACGGACGGGACGCGGGTGACCGTGTCGGTCAACCTCAACCGAGTCCTCTCCCAGAACAGGTCGGACCCCGCCTTGGTGCCGTTTTTCTAAAGTCCGAACGCCGGCCGCCAGCCTCGGGATCGGCCGAGGTTCAGCAGCGGCTGAGTGCGCACCACGGCTTCTCGCACGGCCTGGGTCCTTCTACCCAATCCGTAATGCCAGCGGCATTACGTCTCCATCGTACCCGTGTCCCATCACGTCATCTCACGGCGAACGGCAACGTCCTCCGTCGTCGTCCTCGCCGTCCTCGCCGTCTCCCCCGCGTTTGCGAGGCCGTTCGTGGTCGCGGGGCCGTCGATGTCTCCCACGCTCCTCGTCGGGGACAGGGTGGTCTCTTCTCAGTCCGCCTACAGCCTGCGGATACCGTTCTTGGAATGGACTCTCTTTCGGACCGGAGACCCCGATCGCGGAGACGTGGTCGTGTATCACGACGCGGCCAAGAACGCGACGGGGGTCAAGCGGATCGTTGGACTCCCTGGCGACGAGATCGAACTGCGAGCGAACGTCCTCTACGTCAACGGCGTCGAGGCCGAACAGCTACCCATACCACTCCGAGCCTTTAGATCCGTCCCTATGCAGAACGACCTCGGTCGCCGGGTTGCGGAGGAGAGGATGGGCCGAAAGCGGCATCGGATCACCTACACCCCGGGCGAGAGCGGACGGGCTAGCTTTGGCCCCGTCCGCGTCCCAGAGGGTCACTGCTTCCTCCTCGGCGACAACCGAGACAACAGCGCGGACTCACGGTACGTAGGGGCCGTCGCCCTCGGTCAGCTCAGAGGCCGATTGCACGTGGGGGGAGATGCTGGGGACTGAACCGGGAGCTCCTCTGCAGACCGGCGGCCCCGCGGCCGGGTCGGTGCTGCACGAGTCGGGGACGACGAGCGGACCCCGCTCTTCCGCTCTCCGAGAACGAGGTCCTCGTCCCCCTGGACGTCGAGCTCGTCCCGTCTCTCTAACCCACCGACGTAGCGCAGGCGTGCCGCGGCCGTCGCCCCGGACCGGGCGCCGCGCGGTGGACGGCCGAACGTCGAACAGCCCGCCTCTACGGAGGCACCGCGACATGCCCCACCTCCTGACTGCCGTCCTCGGGCTGGCCTGTCTGTCGTCCTCGCTTGGCGCGCAGACCGACCCCACCGTGGGCGCCCAGCCCCTCGACCCCCCCTTCCAGACGGAGCGCTTCGAGTTCGACGTCGCGGGCCAGACCCTCGTCGGGCTGCTCGACCGGCCCACCGGTCGGGACCCCTCGTCCACGGTCATCCTGGTGCACGGGTACGGAGAGACGGACGTGGCCGCCGGGAACGGCTACTACGACCTCCGGGCTCGACTCGCCCGCGTCGGCGTCAGCACCCTCGTGTGGGACAAACCGGGGTGCGGCCAGAGCGGGGGGGAGTTCGACATCGACCAGCCCGTCCAGAGCAGCGCCGACGAGGTGGTGGCCGCCGCCCGCGCTCTGGGGGAACGGGGCTTCGAGACCGGACCCGTCGGCCTGTGGGGGATCAGCCGCGCGGGCTGGGTCGCCCCCCTCGCCATGCGGGACGAGCCCGACCTCGCATTCTGGATCTCCGTCAGCGGACCCGACGGCAAGGAGAACGCCCGGTACCTCCTGCGCGAGAACTTCCGGATCGAGGGCCGGCCCCCTGAAGAGGTCCAGACCCTGGTCGGCGAGTGGCAGGCCCGGTTCAACACCGTCTGGCAGGACGGGACCTACCAGGACTACCTCGACGCCGGCCCGAACCTCGACCGAGACCCGTTCATGGCCTTCATGGGGTGGTCCACGCTCGCGTCCGAGGACGACTTCTACTCGTACCAAGAGGGGTTCCGGACGGGCAACCTCACCGTGGACGAGGACGACGAGCTGATGGTCTACGTCCCCGGCTTCGCCTCCCTCCTCGCCTCGATTAGGAGGCCCGTCTTGGCCCTGTTCGGGGAGGACGACTCGAACGTGGACTGGCGGCGGACGGCCAAGTTGTACCGAGAAACCGTCGGCGCCAGCGCCGACGCGTCCTTGACGATCCGGGTCTTCCCAGGTGCCAACCACAACATCAAGGTGTGCCGTGCCTGCGGCGTCCGAGAGATGACGAGCCCGCCCTGGGACGCACCGTACGCAGAGGGCTACCACGACACGATCGCCGACTGGCTCGTCGCCAATTCGTTCGGCGAACGGTAGACGACGGCGCGGGGACCCAGCCGCGTGACCGTCGGCCCCATTCCACCGAACCCGACGAGGCCGAGGCCTCGAGGACGCGCGCTCCTCTCCCCGTACGACCCGGTGCCTAGACATGCGCACGGACGCCACAGCCTTCCCCCTCACCACTCATTCCCCCCCGTCCATGACCCGTACTCTCGCCCTCGCCGCCGTCTGCCTTCTCGCTGGGTGCGACGAGACCGGACCGTCTCTCCTCGACCCGGCCGAGGTCAACGTCCTCGATCTGTCCCAGAGCGCCGCCGAGTTGGTCGGTACGTGGGACCTCACGACCTGGACCACGCTTGGACCCAAGGGACGGCCGGTCACCGAGCCCGTCACGGGGTACCAAGAGTCGTACGCGTTCCGAGCAGACGGGACGGTCACGGTCACCGAGAACGGCGAGCCTATGGAGACGACGTTCGACGTGCGGCCTCCCGAACGCACCGACGGAACACGGGGCGAGGTGGAGGTCCTGTTCATCGGCGGCAGAACGGAGACGTTCGGCGTGCGCGACGACCAGCTCTTCTTCGACCGCCGTCCTGCCGACGGTGCGCTCAACGAGTACCGGCGGCGGCCGGGTCCGCCCGCCCCGCCCCCTCCGTCCACGGCTGACGTCCGGTCCCCGAGTACGCTTTGACCAGCCCCCGCTCCTGGCCGCCAGGACGCCATGAGCTCAGCGATCGAGCTCCACAAGACACCCTCCCCACCTAATCCCCCCCCATGCGCTTCGCCATGCTCCCCCTCTTCCTGGCCCTCGCGCTCCCCGTGGCGGGGTGCGCCACGCTCTTCAGCGGCTCGACCGACACAATCTCGTTCGACTCCGACCCCGCCGGCGCCGAGGTCGTCATCGATGGAATCACCCAGGGACGGACGCCGCTCACGGTCCCCGTCAAGCGGCCCGGACTCTCCCACCAGTCCGTCACCCTCCGCATGGACGGACACGACCCCGTGACCTTCCGACTTCAGGACGGCCTCAACAGGGTCGCGCTCCTCAACATGTTCGTCCCCATCGGTTTCATCGTCGACGCTGCGACCGGATCCGTCACGAAGTACTCGCGGACGAGCTACACCGTCGACATGTCGCGGGGCTCCGTCGCGTGGGACATGGATAGCCTGGACCGCACTGCTGAGGGAGCGGTCGTTCTTCCCGAGTCACAGAGGGGGGACGTCGTCGTGAGTGACTCGGCGACCCGTCTGACCTACGTGTTCGGCCGGTAGACCGAGGTGACCGGACGGGGAAGCACGCCCCCTCTCTGGAACGCGCCGTTCTCTCGGGGCGCTCCCGTACTGCCTCGAACGCGATCACGTGACCGTTCCACATCCGAGAACGACATACCCATGCTCCACTACTCTTCCACAGGATCTCCAGACGGGGAGACGGTGGTCTTTCTCCACGCTGTCGGAATCGACTCGTCGATGTGGACCCCGTTTTTGCCGCTGCTTCTCGGCGTGCGAGCGGTCCTAATCGACCTGCCGGGTCACGGGGGAAGCCGTGACGTTCCCTGGGTCTCGCTCGAGGAAGCGGCGCGACAAGTCGCCGACGTCGTCCGGCATGTTGGGGCCGAAGGTGCCCACGTCGTTGCCATTTCGCTGGGGAGCTACGTCGGCCTGACGCTCCTGAGCCAGCACCCCACGTTGTTCCGGACCGCTTTTCTAAGCGGCATCCATGCCGGCGGCATGAAGCGGCGGTGGATGATGCGGTTGACGTCGCTGATCTTGGCCCCGATCGCGACCCGGCCGTTCTTCGCGCGTAAAACGGCCGCCATGTTCGGAGCGAGTTCCGACGAGGTCGACCGGTTCGTCGTCGGCGCGGGCAAGACCCGTCCGGCCGCGTTCAGGTCGGCGACGAACGACGTGGTCGATTTTCGGCTGCCTCCCGACCTCGACCTCATCGAGACGCGCGTCGTCTTCGTCGCAGGGTCCAAGGAGCACGAGTTGATCCTGGACTCCCTTCCCCTCTTGGCCCAGCGCCTACCGAATGCTCGGTACGAACACGTTGAAGGAGGAAACCACGGCTGGCCCGGCTCCGCACCGGACGAGTTCGCCCGACGTCTTCGGACGTTGATGTCCAGCGCCGCATAGGATCCGATTACCAATCGCTTTCGGAGCCGAGAGCCGACCCGGGGCGCGGTCTGCACCGCCGGTGTGGAGACCGGTTGGTCCGGCTCTGGGTCCGGCTCGCACCGCTACAGGTCCGGTCCGTCCCTTCCTGCGGAACGGCCGAAACCTAAACCGCTACGTCGCGGATGCCTCCTCCCCCACCGATCTCGACATGGTCCGCACGCTGCTCGTCATCTCCGCGCTCTTCGCTATGCCCTTCGCTATGCCCCCAGCCGCCCAGACGCTGCCCTTGGCGCTTGGAACCGACGCGAGTGGGACCGTCGGCCCTAGCTCGGTACCCACCTATTCCATCGACCTCGAGGCCGGTACGTTTGTGGCTGGGGCGGTGCAACAGGGAGCCGACGTCGTCGTGACCGTGACGGGCCCGGACCGGGCAACGGTCGTCGAGACGGACGGCACGGCGCACGGGCTCGACCCGTTCTCATTCTCGGCCGAGCACGCCGGGACCTACACCATCACGGTGGCGCCCTACCAAGATGCCGACGGCCCCTTCTGTATCGGGCTCACCCGCGTTGAGCCGGTGGCCGAGGACGCCGCCGGCCGCGTCCGCCAACTGTTCGCCGACTATGACCACGACGGCGAGCCGGGTGCCCTCGTGGCCGTCGTCCGAGACGGCGAGGTCCTCCTATCTGACGCGTTCGGCGGGGCCAACCTCACGCACGGCGTCCCCATGACGCTCGACACGCGGACCAACATCGGCTCGACATCGAAGCAGTTCACGGCCCTCGCGCTCGTCATGCTCGAGGAGCGCGGCCGGCTCTCCCTCGAGGACGACGTCCGAGAGTACGTCCCGGAGCTCCCGGACTTCGGCGAGACCGTCACGCTCCGTCACCTCCTGACGCACACCAGCGGGTACCGGGAGGTCTACAACCTCCTCATCGTCGGGGGCCGGCGCGTCCTCGAAGGCGACGCCGTGGACCGGCGCGAGCACGTCGAGGCCGTCCAACGGCAGCCCGCGCTCCAGAACGCGCCGGGCGCCGAGTGGAACTACAACAACACCGGCTACGGGCTCGCAGCCCTCGTCCTAGAGCGCGTGACGGGCCGAGCGTTCCCGGACTGGATGGCCGAGAACGTGTTCGCGCCGCTCGGCATGGACGACACGGTCGTGCGGGCGGCTCCAGGGGCGCTGGTGGTCAACAGCGCCCAAGGCTACGTCGTGGCCGACGATGGGTGGCGCGAGCGCCAAGACCTCGGCGCGTCGATGGGCGCCGGCGGCGTTTACTCGACGGTCGGAGACCTCGCCCGCTGGATGGCCCACTACGCCGAGCCCACCCTCGTCTCCGCCGAGTCGGTCCGCCAGATGACGACGCCCTACGTCCTCTCGACCGGCGAGGCGACGTCGTACGGCCTGGGCCTGTTCGTCCGCGACGACGGGGGCCGTCGGCACGTCCACCACGGCGGATCCGACACGGCCCACCGCTCCGCGTTCTCGTTCTTCCCCGACCTCGGCGCCGGCGTGATCGTGCTGGCGAACGCGCCGACCGACGTGGACGGGCTCGCGCGCCGCTCGCTCCGAGCGGTAGCGCCGGACGTGTTCGGGGACCCGCCCGTCGAGAGCGCCGAGACGGATGAGCCTGGCCTCGACGCGGCCGACTTCGACGACGCCCTGTTCGACGACTACGCGGGCCGCTACGCGCTGGACGCAGCGCCGGCGTTCGTCCTCGAGTTCCGGCGCGGCGATGACGGCGGCTACCTCGCCCAAGCGACGGGCCAGCCCGCCCTCGAGATTCTGCCGACCTCGGACTCGACGTTCGTGCTCGCGGCCGTCGAGGCCGGTGTCACCTTTCACCGCGACGCCGACGGCGCCGTCCGGTCGGCCACGTTCCATCGGAACGGAGACAACCGGGCCTCAAAGCTCGACGCGGAACCGATGGCGGACGCTGTGCCGATCGTCCTCGAGGACTACACCGGCCGCTACGTCAGCGACGAGATCGAGACGTTCTACGCGCTCGCCGTCGAGGACGGCGTCCTTATGGCGCGAACGCGGCGGAACCCGAAACCCCTCGTGCTTCAGCCGTCCGGCCCGGACACCTTCGCGTCCGACCTCGGCCCCACACTCTCCTTTGAACGCGACGCGACGGGCGCGATTACGGGGTTCACCCTCGACGCCGACCGCTCTCGCGATATCGCGTTCCGGCTCCTCGGCTGAACGTGCCACAAGGACTGAACGTGCCACACGGACTGAACGTGCCACACGGACGGCCAGAGAGAGACGCGGAGGCGTATGGGCCTTCCCAATCACGGTCCGTAACGCCCACAACTGATCAACCACCTGAGCCTCACCACGACCCGGAGCCGAGCCATGAGAACAAGCCACACCCCGTCACCTCTCGTACTCCTCCTTCTGGCGGTGGGGTGCTCGGTGTCAGAACCACAGGCGGAGCAGCCCTCCGTGTTCGACACCGTGACGTACGTGGAGGGCCGAGACTTCCTGTCCGAGGTCCCCGTCGACGTACGGCGAGGGAAGGTCTACCTCGAGGCCGAGGCGGGTGGGCTCCCGTACAGCTTCGTCCTCGACACCGGCTCCCCCACCATCCTCACCCGGAAGGTGGCCGACGCGCTCCGCCTAGAGATCCGAGGGCAGTCCACCGGGGTCGACGCCAACGGCACGCCCGTGACGATGGACCTCGCGGTGCTGGACCGGATCAAGATCGGCGACGTGGTCTTCCGGGACGTGCCCGTCTTCGTCTTCGACGACGTGATCCCCGGGGCGGCGGGGTGCCTCTTCGACGGGGGCGTGATCGGGTCCGAACTCATGCCCCTCGCCAACTGGCAGATCGACCTCAACCGGGAGCGGATCGTCCTCGCCAGTGACACGGGCGACCTGGACCACGTGGAGGGGGCCGCTCGGGCCGACCTGATCGTGTCCGGCTACCCGTTCATGCCCGTCGTCCCCCACCGCATAAACGGTTCTTTCGCCGACAACGCGCTGTTCGACACGGGGAACACGGAGGTCCTGCACCTGAACGCCAGAGCGTTCGAAGAACTCCGACGCCAGGGCCTGGTCGATTCGGTCTCGGCGACCGCGTCCGGAGTGTTTGGAGGGTCCGCAGGGGAAAAAGCAGAGGACCGAGAGTTCTACCGGGTCCCCCTCGACCGCCTGTCCATTGGGGAACTGGAACTGGTCGACCTCGAGGTCTGGACGCGAGCCGACATCCCCTCGCTGATCGGGGCGAGGGTCCTCCGGTCACACGTCGTGACGCTGGACTACTCGGGTGGGAACGTCTATTTCTCGCCGTATGCCGCCGTCGAAGCGCGGGAGCCGACGTTCGGATTCCGGCCCTCCATCGACGGGGAGGTCGTCCGCGTGGGGTTCCTCAGAGCGGGATCGTCCGCTGAGGAGGCGGGCCTCCAACTGCACGACCAGATCGTACGAATCGACGGCGCCGACCTGTCCAATGTGAGCGCGGACGAGCTATGCGGGGTCTTCGACTACCTCCTGAGCGTGAACGACCGAGACCGCGTGAGCATCGAGTTCAAGAGCGGGGACGAGGTCAGGGTGGCAGTCGTCGGCAAGGACTGAGCGTATGCTCTCTGGGGGTCCTAGCATGCAGACCCGTAAAGCATCGGGCTCCGGAGTGCGTTCGTCCGGTTGAGCACTCTGCTCTCCGGTCGTCGGAAGCAGAGATCAGGCACCAGGCGAGGTCGAGTCCGACGCGACGGCGTGAGTACGACTAGTCTCACCTCGTACCACAACCGATCGGATTGTAGGAGATGGCATTCGCTGTTGTACGTTTGCTCCGCGCGCCTACCAAAGCCCATGTCGGTACCCGACGCCCACCGTCCAACCCGGCCCGCGCCCTCGAGGCCAAGCCGCATCTCGTCCAAGGGCCAACTCACCGTCCCCAAGCCCGTCCGCGACTACCTCGGCCTCGAGGCCGGCAGCTCCGTCGAGTTCGAGGTCACGGCCGACGGCGACGTCGTCCTGCGCAAGCGGCCCGACACCGCCCGCCCGCTCCGGGGCTTGCTCTCGGCCTACGCCCTCGACGGGCCGGCTCCGACCGTCGACGACCTCGAGGA
>NZ_JBARYR010000536.1:0-1648 GCF_049648075.1 Rubrivirga sp.
GGGGCGGCCATCGCTACGGGGTCGGTCGGTCGAGGGGTGCCCCCCCCTCTCTGAGTTCGGTCGGGGCGCCGTGGAAGTCCTCGGAGGAACCCTCCGCGACCTCGAGGACGGCGCCGCTCTGCGCGTCGACGGTGGCGAGGCCGGTCTCTGAGCCGGGGTCGATCCCGACGACGACACGCGGGGCGCTGGAGCGGTCTGGGAGCACGTCAGGCATGGGCGGGAGAGGGTTGAGGCGGGGCGGCGTTCGTGGCGAGGGCTTCCCGGATCTCGGCCGCGATGAAGTCGGCGTGGTCGGACTTGTAAGCGACCTCGAGGAGCGAATCGATGTAGACGATGCGCGGGCCGAAGTCGTCGGCATGGCGGCGGACGTACCGCTCCATCTGGTTTAGACGGAAGCGGGTCTCGCGTGGTGTGGGGGCGGTCACCATGGCTAGAAGCGCGGCTCGTTGGCCCACGGAATTGCCAGGCCGGGTGGCTCGGATGCGAGGCCGTCCCCAGCTGTACCAGCTGTACCAGCTTCAGTACCCCTCTGATACGCTGGTACACCTAAGTCCTGTGTTTCGCAGCCTGTACCTGTACCAGGTTCCCGAGGTGGTGGACGGTCTGGTACAGGTGGCACGGTCTCCGAGGCGCGGACCACCTTCTGCACGGTGGTCTTCGAGATCCCCAGTTGGGCCGCGATATCTCGGTAGGACTTCCCCGCCCTGTGGAGGTCGACGATCGCGGCGTCGCGCTGGGCACGCTCGTCGTCCGTCCTCTCTTTGAGGTGCGCCGACTCCGGGCCAAAGTCCAAGAACGTGAACCCCAAGAAGTTGTCGGGCTTCTCCAGCTGGAGCGTGGCGACGTTGTCGGCGTGGTACTCGATCTCGGCGGACCGGACCTTGAGTTGCTTGAGGTACCGGACGTCGGGCTCGCGTGCACTCCGGCCGAGCCCGACGACGGCGTCGGCGAAGTTGGCGAGGTGCCGGCTCCCGCCGAGATCGTTCAGCGTCAGGGGGCGGGAGCCGTCGCGCTTGGGCGTGTGGCCCAAGACGAGCATGGACAGCCCGTGCTGGAGTTTGAGCCGGTGGAGCGCTCGCATAAGGGGCAGCGCGTCCTTGGCCTCCTGGGACTGCCGAGAGAGGAACGTGAGGTTGTCCACCACGACGACGCGGTACCCGTGCTCCACGACGGCGTCCTCGATGGCCTCTCGGACGGCGACGTCGAAGGCGTCTTCGTCCGCTAGCACATCGGGGTCGATCTCGGCGCGGTGGAAGTTGGGGCTGAAGCGGTAGTGGTCGGTGAAGTCCCTGGAGTACCGGCGCTCAAACTGCTTGGCCGAGAGCTCGAAGTCGAGGTAGAGCACCGGCTGAGGCTCGGCCTCCATGGGGAAGCCGGGGATGGACTGCCCAGAAGCGACGGCCTGAGCGATCTGCACCGCCTTTACCGACTTGCCGGCGTTGCTCTCGGCAAAGAGGATGGTGGTCTCGCCTTCGAACCAGTTGGTGCCGCACAACTGGCGCGGCGTGGCAAGCCGAGAGGCCGTCTCCAGCCACGCGGTGCCCGTGCGGATGTCCAAGACGGACGAGCCCGCGCTGCCCGCTTGCGCCTTCGGGGGGGCGTCCTGGGCCTCGGGGTCAGTGGTCGATCCCTCAGAGCGGTCTCGGAG
>NZ_JBARYR010000537.1:0-5443 GCF_049648075.1 Rubrivirga sp.
ACTTCCACGCTAGTCGGGGCCGAGGGTGATGCGGAGCGCGCAGGCGTCGTCGTCCCACCGCGCCGTCCGGTCGCCGGGCGCCGTGCCGGACGGGACGGCCTCGAGGACGAGCACGGCCCGGTCGCCCGCCGCGTTGCGACGCTTGAGCAAGAAGCCGCCCGCGCCAGCGCCGCTGGTCGGTAGCAGCCACATCTGACCGTCGCGCAGCGTGACGAACACGGCACCGCTGGGGAACCGCTCCTCGGCGAGCGCGCGAGGGACCAAGAGGTAGCCGTCGTCGCGAAGCGTAACGGTCGAGGTGTCGGTCGCGGTCATGCGTCGCCCTGGTCGTAGGCGAACGCGGCCAGCTCGTTGTCCAGGCGCTCGGCGAGCGCGTCGACAGCTTCAGAGACGGCCGGGCTGAGTGGCGCGCCGAAGTCGGTCTGGGCGGCCTCGATAAGGTAGACCGTGATGTCGGTCGGGTAGTCGTCCTTTAAGAGCCACCGCGCGAACGCGAGTGCGTGGTCCCACCGGAACGCGTGCAGGTTCATGCCGTCGACCGGCGGGATGTTCTCGACCTCGGCTCCGGGCACACGGTACAGCGTCCCCGGCTCCTCCCCCGTCAGGCACGCGTCGACGATCAGGACGCGCCGCGCGCCCCTCATCTGGAAGGCCACGTCCATCCCCGCCGTCCCGCCATCGACCACGCGGATGCCGGGCGGCACGCTCTCGCCCCACCGCGCCCACAGTTGACGGACGGTCATCGGACCGGCGGCGTCGTCGCCGCGCAGCAGGTTGCCGCACCCGATGAGCACCGTCTCCCCGCCGGGGGCGACGTAGCCGGGCGCGCGCGTGATCGTGTCGGAGTCTAGAGACATGGGAGACGAGCGCGGGGAGGCCGTTGACCAGCCTCCCCGCCTACAAACGTGAGTCGTCGAGGGCGGCTAGCAGCCGCCGCCGACCTTGAACCGGCTGAGCTCCTTGCCCGTTTTGGCGTCGTACGCGTGGACGGTACAGACCAGGCACGAGTCGAACGAGCGCGCGACGTGGGCCAGCTCGATGGGGTCGTCCACGTCGTGCAGGTCCATCCCGACGAACGCCTGCTCGATCGGTCCCAGGTTGTCGTGCCCGTCGCGCGGGCCGACGTTCCAGGCCGTCGGGGTGACGACCTGGTAGTTCTCGATCTTCCCGTCCTTGAGCGTGATCCAGTCGGCGAGCGCGCCGCGGGCCGCCTCGGTCGCACCGAACCCGCGCCCGTCCTCGAGCTCGACTGGCTTGGTGTAGAACGAGTCGTGCAAGTCGATCTCGCCGATCCACTCGTTGACCTTCTTGAACAGCTTGGGCGCCTCGTGCATCCGCGCAAAGACACGCGTGAAGACGCTCGGGCCGATCTTGTTGACCATGTCCAGGATGAGCGGGTCGTAGTCCTGGTGGTCCGCCGCGCCCTCGCGGCCGGCGATGACCTGGCGCGCGAGCGGCCCGGCCTCGAGGGGCTTGTAGCCCTTGCCCGGGATGTTGTAGCGCGGGGCCTTGGACCAGGTGTACTTGTTCTGCTTGGCGCCCACCAACGGGTCGAGCGGCTCCGTCTTGCCGTCGAACGGGTGGAGTTGACCGGAGCCCTCGAAGAACGAGTACGTGTGGTCCTCGGCGATGTCGGCCTGGTCGAAGTCGTGGAACTGGCCGTCGTCGTAGACGCCCGAGCGCGTCTGGAGCGCGGCGTTGCGGCCCTCGATGGTCGGGTGCTCGTAGAGCTCGGGCTGCATGTAGGTCCCGGTCGCCAGGAAGCTCCCGACGCCCCGGCCGATCTTGTCCAGGCCGATCGACATCGCAAAGCGGATGAACAGCGCACAGTCCGAGTTGCGCTGGGCCTCGTTCTCCTCGGCCCACTCCAGGACGTCCTCCCACGTCTTGTTCTCCATCCAGCGGTCGACGGAGCAGCCGAGCCACTCCTTCTCGAGCCAGTTGTCCTTCCAGAAGTCCAGGATCGCGATCGAGCGCGTGATGTCCGACAACGTCGGCGCGCACATGACGCCGCCGGGCACCATGAACGACGAGTGCGGCCACTGGCCGCCGTAGAGCGCGTAGACCTCGACGGGCTTGTTGGACATCGTGACGCCCTTTTCGTAGCCGGTCCCGACGAACGGGGCGAAGCGCCGCACGATCTCGTCGTATTCGGGCGCCTTCGCGTAGTTCTTGTTCGTCATGTCCGCCGCGAACAAGGCATAGAACCAGCGCGGGATCGACTGCAGCGTCTCGCACGCCTGGGCGATGTTGCGCACGCGGTGGGCGTTGTGCGGCATGTGGACCTTCCACGCCACGTCGAGCGCCTGGGCGCTCTTGTACAGGTGGCTGCCGCCGCAGATGCCGCAGATGCGCGGCGTCACGATGAGGCCGGCCTGGGGGTCCTTCCCCTTCAGGATGATCTCGAAGCCGCGGAACATGCCCGCCTGCGTCCACGAGTCAACCACGTGGCCGTCCTCGACGATCAGGTTCAGATCGAGGTCGCCCTCGACGCGGCCCATCGGGCTGATGTGCATCTCGACGCGCCCGGCGCCGAGCTTGGTGGTGTCGATGGCGGAGGTGTCCATGGGTCTGTCGGGTGCGCGGTCGTCGCCGCGATGTCAAAAAGAGAGCGTGCCGTCCTCGAGGTCGCAGCCTCGAGGTCGAGCTACACGACGAAGATGTCGTCGCGAGCCCAGGCAGGCGCGGCCACGCGGGCGGCGGCGGCGTGGGCGGCGTAGGTCAGCGGATCGGTGCCCTCAGGCAGCGTGTCTTTGGGAATGGCTCCGAACATCTTCTGGGTTTTGAAGACGGTCCCCGGCGCCAGGTCGTAGAACGGGAACTCCGGCTCGGTGCAGCCGACGCACGGCATGCCGGCGCGCGTCTTGGAGGAGTGCTTGTTCCACAGGATGCGGTTGCACGGCGAGTGCGTGACCGGCCCGCGGCACCCGTACTCGTAGAACAGGCACCCTTTGCGGGTCCCCTCTCCAAAGCTCTCCGTCGACTCTTTCCACTCGAAGTACTGGTTGCGCGTGCAGCCGGTCTGGGTGAACGTCTTAAAGAACGTCTGGGGACGCTGCAACTCGTCGAGGGCGATGTCGCCGGCGCGGCCGGACGCGACCGCGACTAGGATCTGGGTGACCCAGTCCGGGTGGGCCGGGCAGCCCGGAATGTTGATGACGGGCAGGCCCGACTTCGAGCGCCAGTCGGAGCCGAGGAACCCGCCGGCGTCGCGCTTGAGGTACTGGAGCCCGATCGAGTCGGTCGGGTTCGGGGCTGTCGCGGGGATTCCGCCCCAGCACGCGCAGTCGCCGATCGCAACGACGAACGTGGCCTGCTCGACCAGCTCCGCGACCCAGTCCTTCATCGGACGGTCGGCGAACATGTCGTAGCGGCCCGAGCCGTCCGGCCCCATCATGACCGTGCCCTCGTAGACGAACACGTCCAGCTGCTTCTCGCCCGAGGCGTACTGCCGAAACAGCCGTTGCGCCGCCTCCCCAAACTCCATGCTGAGCGAGGGGTGGTACGCGATGTCGATCCCGAAGTCGGTGACCAGATCGCACGCTGAGGGCTCCTCGGCGTTGAGGAACGACATCGTGTTGCCGCTGCAGGCGCCGCCCTGAAACCAGAGGAGAGAAGCCATGATGATATGTGTGAGTGGTAAACGCTCTCAGACTGTTTTATGTCAACGTTATCAGGACGAGCCCTTAACGCGCCGGGACCGGATCATAAGGGACTCTTGCGGTCTCTGTCAAGGAACCGTATGCTTTCGCCGAAGGGTCGCCCTCGAGGCCGTACCATCGGCCAGGAGATCTCCTGACGCACATACGTTGACGACTATGGAAACGCTCTTGTCCCCAACCTCCCAACCCGCTGCCGCCCTCGACGCTGAGACCGTCCGCGGCTTGGAGACGTTGGCCGCCCGCGCCGACGAGATCAACGACCTTTTGAACCTACTGACCGGCGCGATCCGGCGCGGCCCGGAGATCGCCGAGACGCTGAACGACACGCTCCACCACGTCCGAGCGGGAGCGGCGAAGGACGGCGGGGCGCTGGGGGCCTACGCACCGGCTGTCGCCCAGGCCCGCGACCTCGCCACGCCCGACAACATTGAAAACCTCCTGCGGACGGTCGGCGTGTTCCAGGAGGCCCTCAACTCGGAGGGCGTCCAGGCCTTGTTGAACAGCACCGTCCTCGACCCGAACGCGGTCGAGACCGTCGGCGGGTTGGCGACGGCCTTGATCGCAGCCGCGGAAGAGGGGCCGCGCCAGCAGCCACCGGTCAAGGGACCCGTCTCGCTGGTCAAGGCCCTCCGCGACCCGTACATCTCGCGCGCCCTCAGCTTCGGGCTGGGCGTCGCGCGGGCGTTCGGTCGCCACCTCGAGCAGGCCGACCGCCAGCCGGGCCGCACGGTCCAATAACGTGCACGAGCTATCGATCGCGACGAGCCTGGTGAGCGCTGCTGACCGGGCTGCTCGAGACGCCGGCGCGACGCGCGTCACAGCGCTCCACCTGCGCCTTGGCGACCTATCGGGCGTCGTCCGCGGCGCCCTCGACTTCGCCTACGAGATCGCCGTCGAGGGGACCGCCCTCGAGGGCTCGACCCTCGAGGTCGAGACGGTTCCGGTCGTGGTACACTGCCCGACCTGCGACGCCGAGCGCGAGCTGCCGACCATCACGCGGTTCCGGTGCCCCGTCTGCGACACGCCCACCGGCGACGTCCGCGCGGGCCGCGAGATCGAGATCAGCCACCTCGAGGTCGAGTCCGACGGCGACCTCAAGGTCTCCTCTCCTACCGGTGACGGCGCCGCGTCGCCCGACCCACCCACGATGCCCACGCCGCCCTGGCGCCGCTAGTCATGTCCACCGCCCGAATCATCGACGTCCGCCAAAAGGTCCTGCGCAAGAACGACGCGCTCGCGGCCGACCTGCGCGCCCGGTTCGCCGACGCCGGCGTGTTCGTCGTCAACTTGGTCTCGAGTCCGGGCTCGGGCAAGACGGCGCTCCTGGAGCGGACGCTCTCGGAGCTCGACCTGCGCGCGGCCGTCGTCGTAGGCGACCTAGCTACCGAGAACGACGCCACGCGGTTGGCCGCGAGCGGCGCGCCCGTCCGCCAGATCTCGACCGGGACCACGTGCCACCTCGAGGCCGACATGGTCGAGGCCGCCCTCGAGGGCTGGGACCTCAGCGACCTCGATGTCTTGTTCATCGAGAACGTCGGCAACCTGGTGTGCCCGGCGAGCTGGGACCTGGGCGAGGCCGCCCGCGTCGTCCTGCTGTCCACGACCGAGGGCGAGGACAAGCCGCGCAAGTACCCGACCATCTTCAACACGGCCGACGTGGCGGTCTTGACCAAGATGGACCTCGAGGACGTCCTGGGGTTCGACCGGGTCGCGGCGGTCGCGAGCATCTGGGATGTCCGTCCCGGCCTCGAGGTCGTGGACACGTCGGTGCGGGGCGAGCC
>NZ_JBARYR010000538.1:0-2431 GCF_049648075.1 Rubrivirga sp.
GTTGTGCTGAGCGCGGTGCAAAAGCGTCCGCTCCGGCATCACGGCGCGGCGCGCCCATTCGGGCAGAGCGTTGCGAGGCCGCTCCCACGCGTACCCGGCCGTGTACTTGGTTTGGACGTTGCGGTACGCCTCGAGCTGGTAGAACTCGTCGATCGGGTACCGCTTCGCGTCGGGCAGGGCCGGGTGCCACGCGTAATCGCCTGGGTGCCCAGGATTCCCCTGCTCGCACAGCAGCACGTAATTGTAGAACGAGACAGCCCGGTCCACCGGGTCCCGCAACACCGTCAGGTATCGGAACGGGCCGCGCCCTAGGAGCCGGTGTGCGCCGTAGGGAAAGTGGCCCAGTACGATCTTCCTTCCATGGGGACGGTCCTGGATCAACTGCCGGATTCCTAGTACCCAGTATATGTCGGAGCGGTCAACATTAGGAAAGATGGCGCTCTTCTTGAGCGACGTTCCAGCGGTCTTAGGGATATGAGTAAAGATGAGGGTCCCGGTCATGGTGCTCCTTTCACGTGGCGCGGGCCGCAGCGATCCGCTCATGGTATAACGCCTCGTAGGCATCGACGATCGCCCGGTCGCTGAACCGCGCCTCGCAGTCGGCCCGGCACGCGGCCCGGTCGAGCGTCGACACGCGCCCCACCGCTTGCGCCATCTCGCCGACCGTCTCGCGCACGAACCCGGTTTCGCCCTCGAGGACGACCTCGAGCACGGACCCCCGTGGCGTTCCGACGATGGGCGTCCCGCAGGCGAGCGCCTCGGCCATTACGATCCCGAACGGCTCCTCCCACTCGATCGGCATCAGGAACGCCAGGGAGCGGCCCAGGAGTTCGTTTTTTTGGACGTCGTCGACAGGGCCGACGTACTCGATTCGATCTGAGAGGCGGGGTCGGACCTCGGCCTCGAAGTAGGCCTCGTCCGAGACGTTGCCGGCGATGACCAGCCGACGTCCACTCTGCTCCGCGACCTCGATGGCCGTGTGGGTCCCCTTGATCCGCTCGATGCGTCCCAGGAACGCGAGGGGCGCATCGTCCTCGACGTGGGCCTGGAACGTGTAGGTGTCGAGCGGAACGCCATTGAAGACCGCGTAGCTGGGCGCGACCGGCCGCATCTTGGCCGCGATGTGCTCGGCGCATCCCGTGAAGGCCATCGTGTCCTGGCGAGAGAGTTGAACCGCGCGTCGAACCTGGCTCAGGGTCGGCTCGCGTTGGTAGCTCATCACCTTCGGGATCGAGGTCGGCAACAGCGGGAGCAGCGTGGCCAGACGTCCGAAGCTGTGGACCACGTCGGGTCGCGTCGCGACGAGCCGCGCGATCGAGATCGTGTTGCGCGCAAGGTCGACGGGATGGCCGGGCCGCTCCCCGGCGTAGGGGACTAGCTCGCCGGCGGTTTGGGAGTCGCGGTGGGCGAACAGGGTCACGCGGTGGCCCCGGCCCTCGAGGCCGCGCGCGAGCATGTCGATGATCCGTTCGATCCCGCCGTAGAGCGTCGGTGGGACGGGGATCATGGGGTCCGCGGTGAGAGCAACATGCATCATGTGTTTTTCACGTCATTTGGGCTCACTCCGACAGAAGCCTTTCGCCTCGATGAAGCGCCACTATCGCCTTTCCAAACCGAGAGGTCGATCTCTAGGACTCGCTCTAGCTCTTCGACCTCCGGATGGTAACGATCCTGCAGCCGCTCGCGAGCCTGCGAACTCATCGGCGGCTTCGGAGCATCTGGGCTGAACAAGATTCTTACCCGGGACCCCTTGAGCCTCGATACTCCAGATGCGTATCGCGACACACCAGGAAGGAGGCGACCAGCAGCGGCTAGCCCTTTGGGCCATCGAGGGTAGATCGTGACGTTTCGCGCTGGAATCATGGGAAACTTGTGGTCAGAATCGACTCCGATGTGACAGCACACCTCGGCCAACGCGTCGCTCATGCTATGGCGAAGGTCGTCTGACGTGACGACGCACACGGCGTCCCGACCGAAATAGCGGATGTACGTCTTTATGTTCTCGAGATATTTGCTTCCATCGAAGATCCAGTGGTCGGGTTTGCGAGTCGCTTCGAGGAAGCTCATGCCCGAGGGGATCGTCCCATGAACCAACTGGAACCAGTACTCACTGTACGCCCGCTCGATTGGATCTCGAAGGGCAAAGACCAGCCTCACGTTGGAGTTGTCAGCCTGAAGTGCAGGAGCCACCATCTTCGAACGAGCGAGGTACCACGTGGACCCTTCACCGGCGACCTGCCCAAGGCCCCTTCCCCGAAACAGATCCGAATTCTGGTCGCGCGTTAGATTTCTCCCACACGCCGGCCGACCAGTTTGCGAGCTGACATAGAATGTCGGTTCTTTGGGATCCGTAAAGTGGATCTCGGGGTGCGTCGAGAGGTAATGACACAGGGTGGTCGTTCCGCACTTTGGTGCGCCCCCGATACAGCGC
>NZ_JBARYR010000539.1:0-17846 GCF_049648075.1 Rubrivirga sp.
GCGGAGCCCCGCGAGCCGCATCTGGCTCGCCCTTGAGGGCGGCGCTGCGGTCGGGCTCGTGACGGCCCATCTCTACGAGCCCGCGCCGATGTACCGACCGTCTCTGATGGTCCACGTCGACGACCTCTACGTGACGCCGACGTCTCGGGGGCGGGGCGTCGGGTCCCGTCTCATCGACGAAGCGCGGCAGTGGGGGCTGAGCCAGGGAGCGACGGAGCTGCGGGCGGGCGTGTTGGCCGCCAACGGCGCCGGGCGGGCGTTCTGGGAGACAGAGCGTGCGCGGGACTACTCGGTCACCGTCGTCCTTGACCTCGAGGGCGACCGGGGGCGGTAGACGCAGCCTCGAGGGCGGCTCTGCGGGTGGACCTCGACCCATCGAGCGACCTCGAGGACGAGTCCGTCGTCTGCGCCCTCGAGGTAGCTTCCGGCCCACCGCCCGACCGATATGCCTTGGAGCCGCGTCCTCGGCCAAGACCGCGCCATCGACACCCTGAGCCACGCCCTCGAGAGCGAGCGAGTGGCGGGCACGTACCTGTTCCACGGCCCGAGTGGATCGGGGCCGCGGGCCGCGGCGCTCGCGTTCGGGCAGGCGCTGTTGTGCGAGCGCCGAGGAACGCCGACCGGCCCGGCAGGCGACGCCTGTGGCTCGTGCCTGGCGTGCACCAAGTCGGCGCGGCTGATCCACCCGGACCTGCACGTCACGCTGCCGTTTCCCAAGACGAGCAAGCAGGCGGACAAAGACGACCGGCCGTCGGACTACAGTGACCGCATGGCCGCGCTCGCCGCCGAGCCCTACGCGTCTGCCGACTACCGGCAACGCGCAGCGTTGGGCAGCGACGGGGCGAGCAACAAGCAGGTCGCCCACCGCCGAATCCCGATGGAGGCCTTCCGGCGTGAGATGTCGTTCGTGCCCGTCGAGGGCCGCTACGTCGTCGGCGTCCTCCTCGAGGCCGACCGGATCCGCACCGAGGCGGCGAACGCGTTGCTCAAGCTGCTCGAGGAGCCCGAGGCCCGCGTCGTCTTGATCCTGACAGCCGAGCGGGTCGAGAACGTGCTCCCGACGATCCTGTCGCGGTGCCAGCGCGTCCGGTTCGATCCGCTCGCGCCCGACGTCCTCGAGGCCGCGCTCGTGGCCCGCGCCGGCGTTCCCGCAACCGAGGCCGCCGTCGTCGCCCGGATGGCCGACGGGTCGTTCACCAAGGCCCTCGAGGTCTGGGGCAGCGAGTCGATGCAGGCGCACCGAGCGCTGGCGGTCCAGTTCGTCCGCGAGGCCTACACCGGCCGGCCGGACCGGATCGCACCCGTCGTGCAGTCGGCGCAGAAGCTGGGGCGGGAGAGCCTGAAAGGGTGGCTCGACCTGGTCTCGATCTGGATCCGGGACCTGGTCCTGGTACGAGCCGGCGCCGTCGCGGCCGTCGTCAACGTGGACCAGACCGAGGCGGTCCAGAAGTTCGTCGCCGCCCTCCCCAAGGCCGACCTCGAGGCCATGGCCTCGGTCGTCGCGCAAGCCGTCGACGCCATCGAGGGCAACGCGCACGCGGGGCTGGTCTTGACGGCCCTCGCCTTTGCGCTCCGCGACGCGATGCACGGCGTCTCCGACGGGCTCTTGGTCGCCCCGCTCGACGCCGCCTAGGTCCGGCCTTCGCCTAGGTCCGGCCTCGAGGTCGGACCGGCTCCGACCGGGCTCGCTTGGTCGAGATCACGACCTCGAGGACGTTGAGAACCAGGTGCGCCGCGTACGGACTGGCGAGGTCGACGTAGGTCGCCCTCAGCCACCAGCAGGGGAGACCCAAGAGGACGCCCGTCGCCACCATGTACCACGCACCGCCGGGCCAGTGGAAGAGCCCGAACGCGGCGCACCCGATTACGGCCGCCGCGACCGGCCCGACCTCGAGGACGTCGAACAGCAGTCCGCGGTACTAGACCTCCTCCACCAGCGGCGCGAGCACGACGTTGGCGACGAAAAACGCGACGCCACCCGCTCCGAGCGACGCCGTGCTCCCCGGCGGGACGTAGTCGCCGAACCGGGCCTGAGCCGCTTGCACGACCCGGTCGAGACCTCCGAAGTACGCGATCGCGATCGCGACGCCGACGAGGCACCCAATGACGATGCTCTCGGCGCTTCCAGCCGTCACAGCGTTGAGCAGCCGCGCCCGCACCTCGTCCTCGAGGACGACGACGGCGACGGCGCTGAGCCCCACGACGGCTAGCGTGATCGCGAGCAGAAGTGGCACGCGAGCCTGGGCCGCCCCGACCTCCTCGCCAGAGCGCGAGCCGCGCCGGGCCTCGAGGGCGGACGCGGCGGCGATCACCGCGAAGAAAACGAGCGGCGGCCACAGAGCCAGAAACCAGGCCATCGCGCCGAGGTGCGAAAGGAGCACGTCTCGTCCTCGAGGACGAGCCTACAGCCGCTCGACGGTGTACCCCGCCTGGCGGAGCATGTCGACGACGCTGCTTTCGCCCACAAGGTGCCCGGCACCGACCACGACGAGTGCGTTCTCGCCGTCGCGGGCCAGGAGCGACTCGATCTGTGGGATCCAGGCGCGGTTGCGCGTCACGAGCAGGGCCTCGAAGAGTTCGGGTTGCGACATCCCGTCGTTCATGAGCGCGGCCAGGTCGTCGTCCGCACCCGTCGCCCACGCGTCGACGAGTTCTCCAAACTGGGCGGCCATGCTGTCGAGCGGCGTCTCGAGCGACGACATCAAGAATGAGACTTGCGTTTCGGTCGTCAAGTCGTCGAAGACGGCCGTCTGCAACTCGACAGTCTCGAACGCGACGCGCTCTTTCTCGTCGGCCTTGGCGCGGTTGAAAAAGTGGGCGTCGACGCCGCCGGCTTGGACGGGGAGTCCCGAGTTCTGAAGCGCCAACACGCCGACGGTCATCGCGCCGAACCACGGCTCGAACGCGTTGAACGCGCCGGCGGGCAACCCGAGATCGCCGAGCATCCCGTCGAGTTGGCTCATCTGGTCGTCCGAGAGCGCGTCACCGATCGTTTCTTCGTCCGTCGCCGCGGCCATCATGCCTTGCGCGCCGGCCTGGGCGAGATCGAGGTCGAGCTCGAACGCCAGCACCGAGGCGTCGTCGTAGGCGGCCTCGACGTGAGACGGAAGTGGCAGCGTTCCCTCGGGCACGACGTGGACCGAGCCCAGCAGGTAGACCTTGCTGTCGCCGTCCTCGAGGACGAACAGCGGGGGACGGCGGTCGTCGTCCTGGGCGGCAGTGGGCAGCGCGAGCGCGAGCGCGAGGATGGGGAGCAGTGTCTTCATCGCAACAATCGGGAGTGGTGAGTCGAAGCTACCTCGCCCTCGAGGTCGGCCTGTGAGCGAGCTTCGGTCGGGTCGGCCTCGAGGACGAGGGTGGGCACGAAATCCAAGGCGTGGCTCGTAGGTTGGGTGCCCCCACCGCCCGACCCGTTGCGCCTCGCCGTTCTCAGCCTTCTCATGGTCGGAACTGCGGCCGCGGCGCAGCCGGCGAACCTGACGGTGACGCGGGACGGGCGGACGTGCGCGACACCGGAGCCGACCATCCAACAGGTCGAGGCGTCCGTCCAGATCGTCGAACGGATGCGAGCCCGCGCCGCGCTGCGGATCTCAAACGAGCCGGTCACGATCCCCGTCGCGTTCCACATCCTGACCGACGGCGGTGAGGGCGACGTCCCGGACTCCCAGATCGAGGCCCAGGTCGACACGCTCAATTCGGCGTTCCGAGACATGGGCTACCGGTTCGCGCTCGCGTTCGTCCAGCGCGTCGACAACGCGGAGTGGTACCGGGACCTGCGGATCGGCTCCCAAGAGGAGGACGCGATGAAGGACGCGCTCGCCCTCGACCCGTCGCGCGTGCTCAACATCTACACTGCCGACCTCGCACTCGACTACCTCGGCTGGGCATCGACCCCAGATCCGGGTGCGGAGACCGATCGCGACCAGGGCGTGGTCCTGCTGACGGGGACGCTGCCGGGCGGGCCGGAGGCGCCGTACAACCTGGGGCACACCGGGACGCACGAGGTCGGTCACTGGGTGGGCCTTCTTCACCCGTTCGCGGGAGGGTGCACGGCGACCAACGACGGCGTCGCGGACACGCCCCAGGAGGCGAGCGGCGCGTCGCGCTGCCCCGTCGGCCGCGACTCGTGCCCGTTCGATCCCGGCCTCGACCCGATCCACAACTACATGGACTACTCGGACGACGCCTGCATGTCCGAGTTCACGCCGGGGCAGACCGAGCGAGCCCAGGCGCTCACGGGCCAGTTCCGCCCGACCATCACCGCCGGCGGCTTCGCCCTGGCGCGTCGTACGCCCGGCCAGCTCGAGGACGTCATCGTCGGGATCGGGAGCACGGCCGAGGTGCGCGTGACGAACGCGACGGCCGAGCCCTTTACCATCACGGGGGCCACGAGCTCAGCCGGGTTCGTGCGCTTACAAGCTCCTGTCACGGTCCAGCCTGGGGCATCGGAGATCGCGACCCTCGTCGTCGAGCCGTCGCGGTCCGGCGCCTTCGTCGTCCCGGTCCAACTCGCGACCTCGAGTGCGTCCGCGCCCGTCCTGTCACTCGTCCTCGAGGGCGAGGCGTTCCTACCGCCGACCGCCCGGTTGGGCCGGTCCGACCTCGAGGCTCGCCTCATCGAGGGTGGCGGCTCCGATGTGACCGTCGTCCTCGGCAACACGGGCGACGGACCGCTGACCTTCGACGTGGTCGAGGCCACCCTTCCCGAGTTCGTGGCGTCGATCTCTCCGCTGTCCGGGACCATCCAGCCCCAGGGCGAGACCGAGGTCACGATCTCGCTCAGCGCCGACGGCCTGGCGCCCACGGCCTACCTCGAGCCGGTTCAGTTCGCGACCAACGACCCGATCCAGGGGACCGTCTCCGTGAACCTCGCCCTCGACGTCTTGGAGCGCCCCGACGCGTTGCGCGTCGACGCCCCGTTCCCGAACCCGTCCCGAGGTCCGGTCTCGATCCCGCTCGCTCTGCCCGAAGACGCCGACGACGTGCGCGCTGAGGTCTACGACGTCCGGGGCCGCCGAATCGCCGTGATCGCGCAAGGCGCGTCTCTTGAAGCCGGGTACCCCGTCTTGCGCTGGGACCCGTCCGATGCCGCGTCGGGGATCTACCTCGTCCGCGTGTCCGCCGCTGACGAGACGGCGATCGGCCGCGTCACGGTCGTTCGGTAGCAGCGAGCCCGCGTCGTCCTCGAGGACGACGCGCCGGTCTACGACCGCGAGGTCGAGCCAGCCTGGTCAAGCGCTGACGGCTCCTTCAGCCGCCATCGCCTCGACGCGCCGTAGCGAGCGGACCAAGATGGCGATCACGGCGATCGCTCCCGCCAGGGTGAGCGCGCCTTGCAGCGGCTCGCCGAGAACGAGCCAGCCGATCCCAAACAAGGCCGCGTACACGCCGACGACGCCCATCACCCACTGCACCGCCAGCCGGCCTAGCCCCGTGTCGGGCTGGACATCGGGGTTGCGCTCTGCGACGGGGCGCCAGCCTGGGCCGCCTGGCCGGACGCGCTGGTAGAACGTGTCGAGCGTCGCCCTCGAGGTCGGCGCCGTCACGAACATCGCGATGACCCAGCAGACGGTCGTGATTGCGGCGATGCCGAACAGGTTGGTCGGGAACTCGGAGGTCAGGAACGGGACATCGAGGCCGATGAGCTGGAGCGCCACGAGCAGGAGCGGGACGACCGTCGCGGTCAACTCGGCCCAGGCGTTGATCCGCCACCAGTACCAGCGCAGGATGAGCACCAGCCCCATTCCCGCCGAGGCGCTCAGCAGCAGCCCCCACGCGCCCGACACGGACGTCAGCTGCGTCGCGAGCAGGAAGCCCCCGATGGCGAGGGCGAACGTCAACACACGGGAGACAGTGACGTAGTGGCGCTCGTCGCGGTCCCTGACCATGAACCGGCGGTACAGGTCGTTGACGAGGTAGCTCGTGCCCCAGTTAAGCTGGGTCGAGATCGTGGACATAAACGCGGCTAGGAACGCGGCAAACAGCAGTCCGAGAAGGCCGGACGGGAGCGCGTCGCGCATCACCATGACGTAGCCCTCGCCCGGATTCTCCAAGCCAGGGTACAGGACGAGCGCCGCCAGGCCGACGATGACCCAGGGCCACGGCCGGATGCAGTAGTGCGCGATTGTAAACCAAAGGACGGCCAGGACGGAGTCGGTCTCGGACCGGGTCGCCAACATCCGCTGCGCCACGTAGCCGCCACCGCCCGGCTCCGCGCCGGGATACCAACTCGCCCACCACTGCACGCCGACGTAGGCCGCGAACGCAATCCCGCTCAGCGTCAGCGTCGCCGCGCCCTCGATGGGGTTGCCGAGGCGAGGCGTAAACCGGAAGACGTCGTCGGGGAGCGCGGCCCGGAGACCGGCCAGGCCGCCCACCTCGGGAATGTCGAGCGCGTACCACGCGAGTGCGACCGAGCCGAACATGGCGAGTCCAAACTGGAACGCGTCCGTCACCGCGATCCCCCACAATCCCGACACCAAGGCGTAGACGCCGACCAACAGCATCAGCCCACCGACGGCCAACGTCGGCGCATCGAGGCCGAGCCACTCGGTCGCGCCGAAGATGGTCATGCCGGGGAACAAGACCCGGAAAACGGTCGACATGGCCAAAACCACCCAGCCGATCACGATCGCGTTGGCGAACAGGCCGAAGTACGCGGCCTTGACGCCGCGGAGCGCCGCCGCAGCGGGTCCGTCGTAGCGGAGCTCCACGAACTCGACATCGGTTAGGACGCCGCTCCGTTGCCACAGGCGGGCGAAGAAGAACACGGTCAGCATCCCACCCAGCGCCGCGTACCACCACAGCCAGTTGCCCGCGACGCCCGACTGCGCGACCAACTCCGCGACCGCGAGCGGCGTGTCGGCTGCGAAGGTCGTCGCCACCATGCTCGTCCCGGCCAGCCACCACGGCATCTGCCGTCCCGTCGCGAAGAACTCGTCGGTCGAGGCCGATGCCCGTCTCGCGAAGCGCGCCGCGAGACCGATGGTGAACACCAGAACGGCGGCGACGATGACCCAGTCGAGAGGACTCATAAACGCGGTTGGGAGAGGCGTAAAGCTAGCCGCGCCCTCGAGGTCGGAGGAGGCCGCCCTCGAGGACGACCGACCCGGCTTAAACGACGCGAGCGCCGCCGGGGACAAACCCGGGCGGCGCTCGCGACAGAGGCAACGGCAGTGCCGCGTCTAGAACTGGAAGACGATCAGGACGCCGATTCCAACAAGAGCAGCGGCGGCAGACATTGCCGTGATAAGGCGGTTCATCTCAAGTGGTAGGTGAGAGGAGGGGGGACATACCGCGTTGGTTGATGAGAAGTTATCCACATCTGGAACCAACGACCGGAACGTAACCGGTTTCTTCACGATCCGCAACCCTCGTGCCAAAAACAGTTTAGAGCATCGCTGTGCTTCTCCGCATCGACGCGGGATCGAGGTGTGCACAACCCGTCCTCGAGGAGGCGACAGATAGGTGTCAGCTAGAAGGTTTAACGGGGCGCTGAGCGTCTCTAGCTTGTCCCATCCCGCCACGCTTCCGTGCTTCTACGCCTGCTTTCGATCTCGTTCGGCCTGTCTTTGATCGTGGCACCGGTCGAGTACGCGGATGCCCAAGCGGCCGTCCTCGAGGCCGCGCCGTCGACCCGGGCCATGGTCGCCACCGGGCATCCGGAGGCGAGCAAAATAGGGCTGGCCGTCCTTCGAAACGGCGGAAACGCGGTTGACGCGGCCGTTGCGATCGGGTTTGCGATGGCCGTCGTCAGCCCCGACGCCGGCAACCTGGGCGGCGGGGGATTCCTGGTCCTGCGCGAGGCCACCGGCGCCGCGACGTCGTGGGACTTCCGCGAGCGGGCGCCCCTCGAGGCCGACCGTGACCTGTACACACGCACAGGGGCGTCTTCCCAACGAGGCCACCTGGCCGTGGGCGTGCCCGGGACCGTGGCGGGCCTCCTCGCGGCGCACCGCGCCCGCGGTCGTCTGGACCTCGAGGTGCTTATCGCGCCCGCGATCCGGCTTGCGGACGGACACTACCTCTCGGGTCGGAACGCCATCTTGTTCAACCGCTATCGGGGCGATTTTTCCGCCTTTGCCTCGACGGCTGCCGTGTTCGTCAAGCCCGACGGCGAGTCCTGGATGCCCGGCGAGCGCTTCGCCCAGCCCGACCTCGCAGCCACGCTCCGCCGCATCCGGGACGACGGCCACGACGGGTTCTATCGAGGACGGACCGCCGACTTGATCGTGGCCGAGATGGAGCGGGGCGGCGGCCTCATCTCTCATGCCGACCTCGAGGCGTACCGCGCCATCGAGCGTCCCGTCCTCGAGGCCGAGTATCGGGGTCGACGGGTGATCGCGATGGGGCCGCCGTCGTCGGGCGGGATCGCGCTCGCCCAGGTGCTGGCGGCCGTCGAGCCGTACGAGATCGGCGCGTGGGGGCCGCACGACTCGAGGACGGTTCACCTGGCGGGGGAGGCGCTGCGCCGTGCGTTCGCCGACCGGTCGCACTGGCTCGGCGACCCGGACTTTGTCGACGTGCCGGTCCAGGCTCTCATCCGGCCGCGCTACGTCCGTCAGCGGATGGCGTCTTTCGATCCCGGTCGCGCGAGCGTCAGCCTCGAGGTCGGACACGGGACGCCGCCCGATCTAGGGATCGAGAGCACGGAGACGACGCACGTCTCGGTCGTGGACGCCGAGGGCAACGCCGTCGCCATGACGGTGACGCTCAACGACTACTTCGGCTCGAAGGTCGTCGTTGGGGGCGCGGGGTTCTTGCTGAACGACGAGATGGACGACTTTACAGCTCGGCCGGGACGGCCGAACGGGTGGGGACTCATCCAGGGCGAGCGGAACGCGATCGCGCCGGGGAAGCGGATGGTCTCGTCCATGACGCCGGTCATCCTCGAGGACGAGCAGGGGCGCCTGGCTCTCGTCGCCGGATCGCCGGGCGGGGCGCGCATCATCTCGACGGTCTTCCAGGTCTTGACGAACGTCGTTGACCACGGCCTCGATGCGCAGGCCGCTGTCGCACTGCCCCGCTACCACCACCAGTGGCTCCCGGACGAGCTCGAGCACGAGCGGGACCTTCCTCGCGAAACGCTCGAGGCGCTCCGGGACCGTGGATGGACACTCGACCCGCTGACCCGGTTCGGCGCCGCCAACATCGTCGTGGTGCGCTACGACGCGACGGGCGCTCGCGTCCTCGAGGGCGGTGCGGACCCACGCCGAGACGACGACGACGCGCGGGGGTTATGAGGGTGATGGTGGACGTGTGACGAGCCGGCCCGAGCGACCTCGAGGTAGAAGCGGCCCGGTCGAGACAGAAATCCGTTCCGACTCCCCGACCTCGAGGCCAACGCGCTCGCATCTTCAAACCCCAACCCCTAATCCCGAATGCCTCTCGACCTCGACCGCATCGACGGCGTCGTCTTCGACATCGACGGAACGCTCGCCGACACCGACGACCATCTCGTCGCTCAGATCGCGACCGTCCTCGACGCCATCCCGCTGATCAGCGGCCGACGAGCGACCGACCTGGCACGCCGCCTCGTGATGGGCGCCGAGACGCCGGTGAACGCGGCCTACGGTGCGCTCGACAAGCTCGGACTGGACGACGAGATGTCGGCTGTAAAAGCCAAGGTCAAGGACCTCCTCGAGCACGTCCGGGGCCAGCGGGAACGTGCCGAGTCCCACCCGGCCGACGCTGCCGACGAGGTCCCGCACGACATGGTGCCGGGCGTCGAGCAGATGGTGCGCGAGGTGGCGGCCCGGTACCCGATCAGCGCCATGTCGACCGGCGGAGAGATTCGTATCCGAGCCTTTCTAAAGCACCACGGCGTCCTCGATCTGTTCGCCGCCGTCGCCGGTGCCCAGACGACCCCGCGGATGAAGCCTTTCCCGGACCCCCTCGTCTTCTGCGCCGACGCGATGGGCGTCGACCCGGCCCGCTGCTTGGTCGTGGGCGACACGACGGTCGACATGGAAACTGCCCAGGCAGGTGAGGCCCAAGCCGTCGGCGTGCTGTGCGGGTTTGGGACCGAGGATGAACTGCGAGCGTCCGGCGCCGACCTCATCCTGGCCACGACCTCTGATCTGTTGAACGTCCTCGCACCGTCGGAGGCCGACCTCGAGGGCAGTGCAGAGCCGACAGCCGAGCCCGACGAAGACGCCGCGGCGTCGTAGAGTTGGCCTGCGTCGTCTATGCGCTGAGTGGTCAAGGGCGCGGGCACACGTCGCGGGGCTTGGCCGTTGCTGACGGGTTACGGGGCCGAGGCCACGACGTCGTGTTCTGCGGCGGCGGCACCGCGAGGTCCGTCCTCGAGGACGGCGGCGAGCAGGTGATCCCGGCCCCGACGCTCCGGCAGGTGATGCGGTGGAACCGGCTCCTCTTGCTCACGACGGGTGTCGCGAACGCCGGGCTCGTCTTCAGGGCCAGGCGTGTGGTCCGCGACCTGAGAGAGCAATTCCTCGAGGTCGAGCCGGACTTGGTGATCTCCGACTTTGACGCGTTCGCGCACCGTGCCGCCGCCGACCTCGGCGTCCCCGTCGTCACCGTCGACCATCAGCAGATCGTGACGGAGACCCAGCCCGACCCGCCGGTCGTGGACCCGTTCAGCCGGTTCGTCGCGAGCCAGGCCGTCCAGCGCATCGTCGCGCGCACGCCCGAGCGGCGCTTGATCTCGACGTTCTACCAACCGCCGCTTCGCGACCCTAACCGAGCCACGTTCGTCGGCCCGATTCTCCGGCGCGAGATCCTCGGCCTCGAGGCCGAGACCGGAGAGCACGTCTTGGTCTACGTCAACGGCTCGTTTCGCGGCCGCGCCCTCGAGGACGCACTCGCACCCGTCGACGCTCGGTTCGTCGTCTACGGCCTCGAGGCCCAGTCGTCGAACACGAATGTCGAGTATCGCACGCCGTCGCACGACCGGTTTCTACGCGACCTCGCGGGGTGCCGTGCCGTCATCTGCACGGCCGGGTTCACGCTCATCAGTGAGGCGCTCTACCTCGGCAAGCCCGTCCTCGCGATCCCGAACGGGGGGATCTACGAGCAGGCACTCAACGCGGCCTACCTCGAGCGACAAGGGAGAGGTCGCGCCGCCAAGCAGCTCACGACCGGAGCCGTCCAGTCCTTCCTCAAAGACGCCGGCGGCCGCTCATCCACGGGCGTCGCCCTCGAAGACGGGCTTCCCAACGTGCTGGACGCCGTCGACGACGTCCTCGAGGCTAGAGGCCCTCTCCAAGCCGAAGCGTAAAGCTGCCCGACCGCTGAACTCCGGGGTAGTCGGCCCCGGTGTACGCGCTGACGGTGATCGTGTAGGTACCGGACGTGGGGAGGGAGGCCGAAATCCGTGCGTCGGTGCCCTCTCCAGCGTCGTCGTCGGTGGCGATCGCCCGGCCGTCCGGATCCGTCAACGTCAGGAACGAATCGAAGCCACTCGTGACCTCGGCCCAGATCTGCTGTCCGGCCCGTCCGGTGAACGTGAACCGTGACCGCCCACCGACCTCGAGGGTGCCGGCTCGGGACTGGCCGAGCGCGTGGGTCGTCCTCGAGGTCGCCGGGAGAGCGGGGCCGGAGCCGGTGATCGAGACCGTGTACTGTCCCGTCGCGGCTCGGCTGCCGCCAGCGTAGGAGCGGACCACGAGCGTGTAGGTGCCTGCCGACGGAAGTCGGAGATCGCTCACCCGAGAGTTCAAGCCGACGCCGTCATCGTTGGTCGCGATCGTCTCGCCGGTCGGAGACAGGACGTCGAGGATCGGGTCGAACTCCTGGCTCTCGAGCGTGATCGTGACCACGTCGCCGGCCTGACCGTCGAAGGTGTGCCGCGTCGAGGCCGACGTCAGCGTGCCCGACGTCGACGCCGAGATGGTTCGAGGACTCGGGGAGGCCGGAGGCGGCGTGGGCCTCGGGGGCGGTGGTGCCGTGCCTGCTCCCGAGATGGAGATGTCGTAGGCCCCCGTTGCACCGCGGTCGCTCGCTTGGTACGACCGGACCACGAACGTGTACGTGCCCGTGGTCGCCAGGCGAAGGTCGGTGACGCGGGAGTTCAGCGAGCCTCCGCCGTCGTCGTCCGTGGCCAGCGTCTGTCCGTCCGGGCCGAGCACGTCGAGGATCGGGTCGAAGTCGCCGCTCGTCAGGTCCACCGTGATTACGTCGCCCGCTTGGCCGTCGAACGTGTGGCGCGTCGAGGCCGAGGTCAAGCGCCCCGTCGCCGAAGCGGAGATCGTCCTCGAGCCGGTCGAGACCGGCTGCGTCGGAGGCCGGGGCGTCGGGCCGGGTGCGCGTCGCGGCGGAGCAGGAGATCCAGAAGCGAGGCGCTGCAGGAGCGGACTCTGCGCCAGGATCGACGTCATCCGCTTGGCACTGTTGTAGGGGTCGACGGCGTTCGGACCGAACCCCGCGTAGTGAAGCCCGACGGCCTCAAACTGTCCGTTCACCGCGTTGTCCGAGAAGATCAGCGAGCCCGACGAGCCCCCCTGGGTGTCGCAGCGGTGGCGGATCTCGATGCCCGACACCGAGGCGGATCCGTCCTTGATGCGGCAGTTTCGGCGCGTCAGGCGCTGCGGAACGCCTTGAGGGTGGTGCATCAGGAACAGCTCCTCGCCTGGACTCGGGTCGCGCACGCGCAGCGGGATATGACCCCAGCGTTGACCTGGAGCGGACGGGACGCGGAGGATGGCGTAGTCGAGGCTCCGGTTCGACTCGAGCGGTGTGATGTCCACCGGGTATGCGACGCCCTCGTTGGCGAGCGTCATGTAGCCCATTCGGATCTGAGCAGTGGTCACCTGCCAACTCGGATCGGTGCCGGGGACGCAGTGGTAATTCGTGATCAGGATGTCATCCGCGATCAAAGTCGCCGTGCACGTGCTCATCGCCTGCCCCTGCGAGTTCGTCACTCGGAGGTCGAGCCGACCAACGGATCTCGAGAGCTGGCGGTATCGGTTCGCGTCTGTAAAGTCGTCGAGCGGCTCGAAGTTGGGGACGTCGTTGAACGTGCTCTCATAGAACACGGCCCCCCGCGCCGGGACGAGGACGGCGTTGCCGAACTGGTCGGCTGGGAACACGGGCAGTTGCTGAGCGAGCGCGGGCAGCGCCAGCAAGCAGGAGAGAGAGATGGCCGTGAGCGTGCGCATCTGGCGGTCGGAGGTTCGCCCCGAACCTATCGCAGACCGCCCGAACCGCCCTCCCCGCCAGAGGGGACCTCCACGTCCTCGAGGTCGATGCCCATCACCAAAACGGGGCCGTCGTCCTGCTGCGCGATCCGTGCCTCCCGGAAGCCCACGTCCTCGAGCAGCGTCCTCGATGGCCCGTTGTCCAGCGTCACGACCGCCAGCACGCGCGTCTCGCCGAGGTCGCGGGCGACCTCGAGGGCGGCGCGCGTCGCCTCTCTCGCGTAGCCCCGGCCTCGATGCTGAGGCGTGAGCGCGTAGCCGAGATCCGGCGCCTCGAGACCGTCGCGGGTGACCAGTCCGCAGATCCCGACCGGCGCGCCGTCCGACAAGCGTTCCACCAGATACAAGCTGCACCCGTGCTCAGCCTGCTGCGCGATCGCGCCCTCGAGGACGTACCGCTCGACGTCCTCGACGGTGCGGACCCTCCGGTCGCCGATGTGGCGGATCCAGTCGGGATCCGTCATCAGCGACAAGAGAAACGGCGCATCCTCGATGGTTTGGACTCGTAGCCGAAGCCGGTTCGTGGTGGTGACGACGCCCTCGAGGTCGGGCACTACAACAGGACCAGGTAGGTCAGCTTGGCGACGGCGAGGCGGTCTCGCAAGACGACCGTGCGGCGCGGGTCCAGCGGGTCTTCGCCGTCGTCGATCAGGCCGTAGGACGTGTTGAACACGACGAACAGGTCGCTACCCGGTGTGTGGATCCAGTTGAGCCGGACGTTCGCCTGCAAGGCCTGCGAGAAGTTGTCGTACTGGAGCAGCGTCCGGCCGAACAGCGTCCGGCTGAACGCGGTGAGCGCAGAGACCGAGCCGACCGTGGCCGTGAACGGTCCGTTGCCCAGGTCGATCACGGAGTGGTCGATCCCGCCCTCGAGGACGAGGTGCTGCGACTGTCGCCACCCGGCGTTGAGGCTGACGTCGGTCCGGTCGCCATTGAAGAAGCCGCCGGTCGAGAGCCGGGCCGAGCCGAAGACGGGGCGACTCGAGTCGGTTTCGCCTCCCACGAAGGCGGTCACGTAGCCGTACTCGCCGATGGGCACGGTCTCGTTCTCCCGGATGGTGAATGGTGCGTCCAACCGTTCGATCTGGTGCCGGACGCCGCCGCCGATCTGGTCGCGGCCGGTGAACTCGACGAACCCCTCGATCTCGGTCTCGGCCGACTGCCGCTCCCCGTCGAGCCCCCAGTACATCGTCCCATCGACGTTTCCGCCGACTCGCCGCAGCGCAGACGACGTCAGCGGATGCTGGTAGAACGCCTCGCTTTGGACGCGTCGGTAGTCGCGTCGGCGTACGAACCCGAGCGCGGGAGCATAGGTCGATCCGACGCTCGCGTACCCGGCGGAGATGCCTGCGCGGTCCGTAGCGAGCTGGGCGAAGACCGATCCGGCCGCGCTGTTGAGGTCCGGGTCGGTGTCCCACACCTGCGTCGCCCAGGCATCCACGATGCTGTTCTGCCCGAACCGGACCTGCCCGTCGAGGCCGGCGGCTCGGTTGTACCCGCGCTCGTCCGCCAGATTCGTCACGATCCCGCCCACCGTCGCGCGGGGCAAGATGTCGGTGCGAACCCGGGCGACCGTGTTGTTCGTCGATGCCGACCCCAAAAAGTCCCCGATGTCAGGACCCGTCTCGATGTTGAGCACGCCGACCGACAGCGGCCCGATCTGGCCCGTCATGCGAGCGCCCGCCAGGATGCTCTCGTCGAGGCCGATCCGGCGCGAAAAGAACGTCTGGGTCTGGCGCGCCGAGCCGTGCTCGAACAAGCCGGAGCGCTCCAGGAAGAACTCCCGCTTCTCGGGGAAGAACAGGCTGAACCGGCTCAGGTTGATCTGGACGTTGTCGGCCTCGACCTGGGCAAAGTCGGTGTTGACCGTCGCGTCGAGGGTCAGGTTGGACGTGATCCCGTACTTGATGTCGACCCCGGCGTCGGCCGAGAGCTCGGCGTCGGCGGTGGGGATCCCGAGGTCCGGCCTCGACTGCTGTGCCCCCGTGATGCCGTACGGCTTGATCTCGAGATTCCGTCCTCGACGGATGTCTCGCAGCCCGCGCAAGACGCCGTACTGCGAAACGGTCGCGAGAGCCATGAAGCTGCTTCCTCGATCCAGGCCGATGGCCGGCCACATCACGCGCTCGTTCTTGCGGTTGATCATGCGCGAGAGCATGAGCCCGAACTCGAGGTCGTCGCCCTCGGGGAAGCGGAGCTGGCGGAAGGGGATCGAGACCTCCATCGTCCAGCCCGTCTCGTCGATGACCGTCTCGGAGCGGTAGACCGCGTCCCACGAGAAGCTGTCGATGGTCAGGCCCTCGTCCGTAACGGTCGCGTCGTCCTGCGTCCCGAGCGCGTTCATCTCGAACAGGTAGGCGTTCCGCCCGTCGCGGTACGTGTCGAGGCCGATGTAGACGTGGTCGTCCCGGTCGTTCCGGCCCCCGCGCTCCAGGTTCTGCGCCCGGATCAACTCGGGGTTCGCGTCCAGGTTGCGAAACGCGAAGTACAGGTTGTCGCGGTCGTAGGCGATCCGCACCTCCGTCGCCTCCGTCGAGGGCGAGCCGGTGTCGGGCCACACCTGGGTAAACGCGTCGACCGGCTCGATGCGGGTCCACAGCAGCTCCTCGAGGACGCCGTCGATGCGTGGGGCCTCGTCGGTGAAGACGGCCGTGACGTCGTTCTGGGGCGGGGCGCTGGGTTGGGCCGCGAGCGGGACAGCGAGTACGGCAGCGAGCCAGACGACGCGCATAGTCGGTACCGGGAGGTACGCGAAGCTAGACCCGACCGCGTCCGTGACTCGGCTCCGTCCTCGAGGACGAGACCCCCGTTGCAAGGCGCGGTGGAAGAGGAGGGACACCCAATACTGTCCCCGAGGCCGTTCTCGCCCTCGAGGAAAGGATGCTACCAGTCGTTCTCTTCCTTGACGACGCCCGTCTCGACCGGGACCGGGTACTCGCCCGAGAAACACGCGTGGCAGTAGCGGTCCGCGCTGTCGTGCGCCTCTTCGACGGCCTCCATCATGCCCTCGACCGAGAGATAGCCCAAGGAGTCGACCCCGAGCCACTCGGCGATCGCGTCGACCGAGCCGTGCTTGTTGGCTGCGAGCTCCGCCCTCGAGGGAAAGTCCATCCCGTAGAAGCACGGCCACATCACGGGCGGGCTCGCCGACCGGAAGTGGACCTCTGCCGCTCCGGCCTCGCGGACCATCTTGACGAGCTGCTGCGCCGTCGTGCCCCGGACGATGGAGTCGTCGACCATGACCACGATCCGGTCCTTGAGCACGCCCGCGACCGGGTTGAACTTGGTCCGCACGCGCTGCTCGCGCGTCGACTGGCCTGGCGCGATAAAGGTGCGGCCGACGTAGTGGTTGCGGATCAGGCCGATGTCCAACTTGCAGCGCCGCCCCCGTTTGTTCGACTCCGACACGTAGCCGATAGCCGCCGTGTTCGAGGAGTCTGGTACCGCCATCACGATCGGCCGCTTGCCCTGTCCCTTCTTAATGGCGGGGACGGGGGCGTCCCACGCCAACCGCTTGCCCATCTTCCGGCGCACCTTGTCGACCGTCGCTCCGAAGACTTTGGAGTCGGGGCGCGAAAAGTAGACGTACTCGAACACGCACTGGCTCACGCCGAGCGGGCTCGGCATGCAAACGCCGTTGAACTCGGTCCCCTCCGGTGTCGCCCGCTCCAAGCTCTCCCGGTCGATGACTAGGATCTCGCCCGGCTCGACGTCGCGGACGTACTCGGCGCCGATGATGTCGAACGCGCACGTCTCCGACGCCACGACCCATCCTGGGTGCTGCCGGCCTTCGGCAGCCGGGAGCCTCCCGAGAGCGAGAGGGCGGAAGCCGCTCGGGTCGCGCGCCGCGATCAAGGCGTCGTCCGTCAGAATCACGAGGGAGAATGCGCCCTCGCACTGGCGGAGCGCGTCGACCATCCGGGCGACGGGTCCGTTCTCCTGGCTTTGGGCCGCCAGATGCAGGATCAACTCCGTGTCGGACGACGAGCTGAACAGCGTTCCTCGTTCGACCAGGCGCTCGCGAATCGCTCGAGCGTTCGACAGGTTTCCGTTGTGCGCCAACGCGAAGTGCCCTTCGCGATCGTGTACGACGAATGGCTGGACGTTCGCCGGGTTCGTCGCACTCCCCGACGTCGAGTACCGGGTGTGGCCGATGGCGGAGTCGCCTACGAGCGTGTCCTCGAACACGTCCTCGTCGTCGAACACGTCTAGGACGAGGCCGAAGTCCTTGACGATGGGCATCACCTTGCGCCCCTTCGTCTCGTCGTAGACGCTCGTCACGATGCCGGCTGACTCCTGGCCTCGGTGCTGAAGGGCGTGCAGGCCGAAGTACGTCAGCCGCGCGGCGTCGGGGTGGTTGAAGACACCGAAGACGCCGCAATGGTCGCGCGCTTTATCCACAGATCGGGGGGAGGGCGGAAGGTCCAGGTTAACGGCGCGGCGCGGCGGAGTGGGGCCGCCGGTGAGATTCTTCGCGAGGCCTGCGCCGGGGCGGAGCGGCGTGCTCGGGTCCGCGTCCTCGAGGGCCGTTCGGTCTCGGTCGTCCCCTGTAGTGCCGTTGCACGCAACGGCGTCGCCCCCCGCCGACCTCGAGGTCGGACAGGGAACGTCGGTCGTCTTCCGAGGTCGCGATCGAAGGACCGTCCTCGAGGATGAACACGGCCTACCAATCGCCCTCGTAGGCGCTAC
>NZ_JBARYR010000540.1:0-1578 GCF_049648075.1 Rubrivirga sp.
CCTCGACGCCATGAACAGAAAGTCAGCCATCGTCATCGGATCCGGAATCGGAGGGCTCGCGTGCGCGATCCGGCTCCAAAGCCTGGGGTTCGACACCACCATCGTCGAGGCGCTCGACGCGCCCGGAGGCCGGGCCTACGTCCGCCGCGACAAGGGCTTCGTGTTCGACATGGGCCCGACGGTCCTGACGGTCCCCCACTTTATCGAGGAGCTGTTCGCCTTGGAGCGCGACCATGCGATGCTCGGCGAGCCCGACTTCCCCGCCGACGCCCTCGACGAGGCCGACCGGATCACGGAGGGCGTTAGCGGCGGTCCGGCGACCTCGAAGTACGTCGAGATCGTCCCGATCACGCCGTTCTACCGGATCTACTTCGACGACGGGACCTACTTCGACTACGACGCCGACCCGGTCAAGCTGCGCGAGCAGATCAAGCGCCTGGCGCCGGAAGACCTCGAGGGCTACGAACAGTTTCATCGTGCGGCCAAGGCCATCTTCGACCGCGGCTTCCTCGAGCTCGGCTACACCTACTTCGGCAATGTCCGGTCGATGCTGGGCGTGACCGCCGACCTGTTCCGGCTCGACGCCGTCCGGCCGCTGTTCTCGTTCGTCAAGAAGTACTTCAAGTCCGACAAGATGCGGCAGGTGTTCTCCTTCGAGCCCCTGCTCGTCGGCGGCAACCCGCAGAAGGTGCCCGCGATCTACGCCATGATCCACTTCGTCGAGCGGACGTGGGGCATCCACTTCGCGATGGGCGGGACCGGCTCGCTCGTGGACGGTTTCGTCCGCAAGTTCGAGGACCTGGGCGGCGAGATCCGCTACAACGCCAAGGTCGAGCGCATCGAGGTCGAGAAGCAGGGCCGAAAGCGCGTCACGACCGGCGTCACGCTCCACAACGGCACCGCCCTCGAGGCCGACGTCGTGGTCTCCAACGCCGACTACGCGACGACCTACCTCAAGCTGATCGACAAGGAGCACCGCACGATCAACCGCGACGCGCTCGTCAAGCTGCGCAAGCAGTCGATGTCGCTGTTCGTGATCTACTTCGGCTACCAACGCCGCGATGGCGACCCCGACCTCCAGCACCACAACATCATCCTCGGCCCGCGCTACGAGGAACTGCTGACCGACATCTTCGACCGCAAGATCCTGGCCGACGACTTCAGCCAGTACCTCCACATCCCGACCCTGACCGACCCGAGCTTGGCGCCCGAGGGCTACCACGCGGCTTACACCCTCGTCCCGGTCCCGAACAACCAGAGCGACCTCGACTGGGACGCCATCGGCGACGGGTTCGCGGACAAGGTGCTGACGTTCCTGGACGAGCGCGGCTACATCCCGGACCTCAAGGCCCGCCTCGAGGTGATGAGCTATGTCACGCCGGGCTACTTCGAGGGGACGCTGGGCTCGCACGTCGGCAACGGATTCGGCGTGGAGCCGGTTCTGATCCAGTCGGCCTTTTTCCGACCGCACAACCGGAGCGAGGACGTCTCGAACCTCTACCTCGTCGGGCAGGGGACGCAGCCAGGCGGCGGGACGCCGTCGGTGATGATGTCGGCCAAGATGACGGCGCGCGAGGT
>NZ_JBARYR010000541.1:0-6822 GCF_049648075.1 Rubrivirga sp.
GCGCCGTCCTCCGCCAGCGTCAAGCTCGGCGCCCGGACCGAGGCCCCGGACACCTCGGCCTGTACCTGCCCCGTCGCTTGGACGCGCTCGCCCTCGAGTTCGACGCGGTCGGCCTGGATCGTCGCGCCGTCGCTGCCAGCGATCGAGGCCCGCGCGTTCCCGCTCGCCACGACGCGGGCACCGTCCTCGAAGAGCCAGACCTCGAGGGCGCGGACCGAGCCGCGGCGCGCGCCGTCGTCATCAAACAGGCGGAGCTCGACCGGGACGCCCGCGGTGTCGCCGGGAGCGGGGCCGAGGTAGACGTACTGGGTGTCGGTCGTGAACCGGGCGAGGTACGGCGCCTCGATCTCCGTCGTCGGCATCCCGTCGGCGCTGGAGCGCAGGCGGACGTTCCAGCTCTCGGCATCCGGCAGGTCCTCGACGGTCGTCCCCGGCGGCAGTCCTTCGACGGCGCGGCGCGTGCACCCCTCGAGGACGAGCAGGCCGAGGAGCAGGACGGGGAGCGTGCGCACGGCGGGAAGCTAGAGGTGCCAGCCGGGAGGCCGCAGTCGGACGAATCTGCCGGTCAGGGTTACGGATCGTTCCGGCCCGTCGATACCCCTCCTGGCTGCGAGGAGCACGACACGGCCTCTCAACGCCGCCCACCTATGATTTCGCACGGTGTCGCGTCCATTTGACGTCTCACACCTCTCGCGAGTCCCAGTTGGTATGATATCTGTCGCAGGGGTCACCGTGCGACCACTCCGGCACGCCGCGACCCTACCCGCCCCTCGGCTCCTCCTATGAGCTTTACGTTTCAAAAGGCTTCCGCCTCCGCTGCCGTCGTTCGCGTCGGTAAGGCCCTCGACTTCCGCAACGCCGCCGACTTTAAGACGTCCTGCCAAGAGCACGCCCGTCAGGGCACCCGCTACTTCGTCCTCGACTTTACGGGGACCGGCATCTTGGACTCGACCGGTCTCGGCGTCATCTTCTCGCTGTACCGCCAACTGACGCCCGCGGGCGGCAAGGTGGTGTTCGCGTCGGTGAGCCGTCCCGTCCAGGTCGTCGTGCAGCTGACGCGCACCTACAAGGTGTTCCGCCAGTTCCCGACCGTCGAGGCCGCCCTCGAGGCCCACACCGCTGCCGCCGCCGCGCCGCAGATCCCCCAGCGCCCGACCGGCACCGCGTAGGCGCCGTGCGCCTGATGCTCCACGACGGACCCATGCCGTCCACCACGTTCACCGACTTCGACCACGCGATCGACCAGCTCCACGAGCTGTTCGACGAGTGGGACGAGACCGGCGCTTTCACGAGCGCGATCGGGACGGAGGGCGTGTACGTGATGCGGCTGATGGTCCACGAGTGGGTCGCGAACCTGCTCCAGCACGCCACCTTCCAGGACGACCGCCGGATCACCGTCGAGGTCGAGCCCCTCGCGGACGAGGTCCGGTGCACCATCGAGGACTCGTCGCTGGGGTTCGACTTTGCCGGCCAGGTCGAGGAGCAGAAGGCCATCCTCGAGGCGCCCAGCCCGTCCGAGCGAGGTCGAGGCCTATTGATGTTGGTGACCTGCGCCGAAGAGCTGTCCTACCGCCCCGCCAGCCACCGCGCCAGCCAGCGCGTCTCGTTCGTGCTTCATGACCCGGTCCAGGGCGACCTCGCCCCCCTTTTCCACGATGCAGACAAGCTACCGGACGCCGACGACCTGATGTTCGCCCCTTCCGGCACGTCTGATCCCTCCGCGCCCCGCGCGAGCACCCCGTGAGCACTCGGCCCCACGTCCTCATCGTCGAAGACAACAAGACGCTCCGGCGGCTCTTGGAATACCGGCTGGGCAAGGTCTACGACGTGGCCGTGGCCGAGAACGGCCAGCGCGCCCTCGAGGCCGTCGAGGTCCGCACGCCGGACCTGATCGTGTCCGACATCATGATGCCGATCATGGACGGGTTCGCGCTCCTGGCCGCGCTTCGCAGCGACCCGGCCACCCAGACGGTCCCGTTCATCTTCCTGACCGCCAAGTCCGACGACCTGAGCCGCCAGAAGGGTCTCAAGAAAGGGATCGACGACTACCTGACGAAGCCGTTCGACGTGGACCGGCTGATCTCGCGGATCGGGCAGATCGTGCAGCGGAGCCAGCTGTACCAGTCGAAGCTCAACGCCAAGATCGGCCGCGACTTCTCAGACCGGCTCTTGCCCAAGGAGATGCCCGTCGAGGACGGCTACCGGACGGTCTTCTTTTCCCGCCCCAAGGAAGACGGTGGCGGCGACCTGTTCGACTGGACGCGCGGCGAGGACGGCTCGTACCTGTTCACCGTCGGCGACATCATGGGCAAGGGCTTACAGGCCAAGTTCTACGCCTTCAGCTTCCTGAGCTACATCCGCAGCACGATCCACGCGATGCTGCGCGAGACCGTGAGCCCGGCCCGCTTGATGCAGCGGGTCAACGAGATGCTGATCCAGGACGCCGTCTTGGAGGAGACGTTCGCCTCGCTCCTGCTGATCCGGTGGGAGCCCGGCAACAACCGCATCGTGTTCTCGAACGCGGGCCACTGCCGCCCGATTCTGGTCACGCCCGATGGCCCCGGCCTGGTCGAGCACTCCGACCTGATCCTGGGCCTGGACCCGTACACGCAGTACGAGGACCGCTCGCTCGACATCCCACCGGACTCGGCGCTGCTCTGCTACACGGACGGCCTCAACGAGCAGGTCGCTCGGAGCGGCGCCATGATGGGCGAGGCCGGCGTCGCGCTCGCGGCCCAATCCGCCCTGGGCGCGCAGCAGCCGGTTCACGCGCTGCTCTCGTGGCTCTTGCAGCGCAGCCAGGACCCCCAGTTCGAGGACGACGTGTTGGTGTTCTGGCTCCAGCGCTTCGGAGCCGCCGGGATCGGCGCCCGCGCGGCGTAGCGCGGCCTCGAGGACGGGAGACCGCAGGCGACCCGGGCACCGGACCTCTTCAGGGAGTCCCGCCCTCGAGGACGGCGTAGACTCCGGCGTCTCCCCCGCCGTCATGTCTCGTCTCCTCGCCCTTTCCGCTGCCCTTCTCCTGTCGGCGTGTGCCTCGACGGACACCGCCCGGCCCGCCGTCGAACTCGACCACACGGCGTTGCACGTCGCCGACCTCGGTGCGAGCGTCGAGTTCTACACGTCGGTGTTCGGGATCCCAGAGAAGCCCGCGCCGGGCGACCCGACGGTCATCCGATGGCTGGACCTGGGCGACGCCGAGCTCCACCTGATCAACTTCGACGGCGAGGTGCCGCCGACCAACAAGGCCATCCACTTCGCCTTCCGCGTCACCGACCTCGACGCCGTCGTCGCTCGCGTGGAAGAGCTCGGCGTGCCGTACTCGGACTGGCCCGGCGAGGCGTCCACGATCAGCCTCCGCCCGGACGGGATCCGGCAGATCTATGTCCAAGACCCAGACGGCCACTGGATCGAAGTCAACGACGTCTAGATGCTCCGCGCTGCCCCGCTGCTTCTTGCCGTCGCCCTCGCATCGTGCAGTTCGGCACCGCGCGTGGCCGAGCCGTCCGCGACGGCCCGCGTCATGACGTTCAACATCCGCCTGGATGTCGCGTCGGACGGACCAGACGCGTGGCCGAACCGCACCGACGCCGTCGTCGCGACCATCCTCGAGGCCGACATCGTCGGGATTCAGGAGGCGACGCCGGAGATGGTGGCCGTCCTCGATGAGCGGCTCCCGATGTTCGAGCGGTTCGGCATCGGGCGCGACGCGGACGGCGGCGGCGAACAGAGCGCGGTCCTGTACCGCACGGACCGGTTCGACCTCGAGGATGGCGGCACGTTCTGGCTCTCGCCGACGCCCCAGGTGCCGGGCAGCGTGGGCTGGGACGCGGCGATCACACGCATCGCGACGTGGACACGGCTTCGGGATCGGGCGACCTCGAGGCCGCTGGTCGTGGTGAACACGCACTTCGACCACGTCGGCGTGGAGGCACGGCGCGAGAGCGCGGCCCTACTCGCCCGACGAGCACCGGAGTTGGCCGGCGGGGCGCCGCTCGTCGTCATGGGCGACCTCAACACGACGCCCGACACCGACGCCTACGCAGCGCTCGCCGACCTCGAGGACGCGTGGCTCGTCTCGGAGACGCGGCCGGTGGGCAGCGCTGGGACCTGGAACGCCTTCGGGCGCGCGACGAACGAGCGGCGCATCGACTACGTGTTCGTCCGGGGCGCCCGCGTCCTCGAGGTCGAAACGCTCGACCGCACCGTCGGCGACGTGCTGGGGACGGACAACCCGCGCCTCCCGTCGGACCACCACGCCGTCGCGGCGACCGTCTCGTTCTAGCCATGCCTGATCTTCCCGAACGCCACGTCCACCCGCTCTCCCGGGCGGAGTGGCGCGCGTGGCTGCGCGAGCATTCCCTCGAGGACGACGGCGTGTGGCTCGTCCGCTACAAAAAGGCGACCGGCAAACCGACGGTGACGTGGGACGATGTCGTGGAGGAGGCCATCGCGTTCGGCTGGATCGACAGCGTGCCGCGCAAGCTCGACGGCGAGCGGTCGCTGCTGTACGTCTCGCCTCGAAAATCGGGGAGCAACTGGTCTAGGCTCAGCAAGACTCGCGCCGAGCGCATGATCGAGGCCGGGCAGATGACCGCGGCAGGCCAGGCCGCCATCGACCGCGCCAAGGCCGACGGCACCTGGGCCGTCCTCGAGGACGTCGAGAACCTGATCGTACCACCCGATCTCGCGTCCGCCCTCGAGGCCGCGCCTCCGGCACGAGAGGAGTGGGACGGATTCCCGCCCTCGACGCGACGGGGCATCCTGGAGTGGGTCCTGAACGCCAAGCGGGATACGACGCGGGCCAAGCGGGTCCACGAGACGGCACGGCTGGCGCAGCAGGGTAAGCGCGCCAACCGATGGCCGCGTGAGACGTAAGCCCTCTCTCCTTCTGGTGTCCCGATGCCTCGACTCTTAACTGTCCTGTCTGTGATCGCGACGGGATTCGCGCCGGACACCCTCGCGCCCTATCCCGAGCGCTCCGCAACGTCAGAGAGGCTGGACCGTTCAGATGAGACACCGCCTTCTACGGCCATGACCCGCGTCTACAGCACCCCGAACGCGCCCGTCGCGCACCTCGTCCGGCACGCCCTCGAGGGCGAGGGGCTTCGGGCGGAGGTCCGCGGCGAGACGCGCGCCGCGTTCGTCGGCGAGATCCCGCCGCTCGAGTGCTGGATCGAGGTCTGGGTCCCCGACCTCGAGGTCGACCGCGCCGCCCCGATCGTCCAGACGTTCATCACGGACGGGCCGAACCCGGACGGGTGGACGTGCGGCTGCGGCGAGTCCGTCGAGGGCCAGTTCGCGACCTGCTGGTCGTGCGGTGCCGAGGCGCCAGCGGTGGCGTGACCTCGAGGACGGTGCGATTCGCGGTCTTTGCCGCCTCGTACTCGTCGGTAAACGCGTTGCTGAGGGAGGCCGAGCGGGACCACCAGTTCAAGACCTACACTGAGTTCCGCCCGTGTTACCTATGTGGCCGGTCTGATCTCTCACCCATGTGACTGGCTCCTACTTGAGCCTACGGAGAAAGAACCAGCGGCCTGCAGCCATCAGGAACCCCCACAGAAGGCTGTTCGCCTGAACGAAGACCGCGATCACCACCAAGCTCGCCACCCAGCCCGCGAGGGTGTTCGGACCCCACCAGCCTGAGACCCAGTCCTCAACCGGGATAGCGAGGTACGACACTGGGGCTGCCAGCACGAGCACCCCGTGGTAGGTGAAGGCTGTACCCCCGATGTCGATGCTGATCAGTCCCGCACGTTCCGGGTGTGTGACGGCGAGTTCAGCGTAAGCTTTCTCAGCCTTGTATTCGGTTAGCTGGAACTCGAAGGCGGCGACTGCCAGAAGAACGATGAGGTGGAGGGCCGAAAGCCTAAACCACGTTCGCGGAGTCACTTTCATCAATCTCGTTGAGAGCGCGGCAGAACAAGAAGGCCGCTTAACCGCGACGGGCTGGGGGTACGGTGGCGGTACGAAGCGAGAGCAGGGCCGACGCTCGGACGAGCCGAGAACGCTGACGCGCTTCGTCAGCTTGCGGCGGCGCGGTCTACCAGCGGTCAGGTGACGAGATCGGCGGCACCCTCACGCCCCCCGCTCTCAGTACGCCGACGAGCCGTTCGAACTCGGACGCTGTCCCCACACAGTCGAAGGCGCCGTAGAGGTTGTACCGACCAAAGTCGAAGACCTCGTCGAGGAGGGTCTCGGCCGGCGTCGGTTTGGCTGCGTCCGGCGCGGCTGGAGTGAACCCGGTACGGCAGACAGTTTAGGAGTATGAGGCGGCGAGCGCCTCGTGGTGCTTCTGCTCGTGCGTGATGGGCGAGTCGTAGCCGAGCGCGGAGTGGCGCCGACGCGGGTTGTACCACCCCTCGATGAAGTGGAAGAGCGCCATCCGCGCCTCGGCCTTCGTGGCGAACCGGCGCCGGTCGATGAGCTCGCATTCGAGCGTGGCGAAGAAGCTCTCGCACATCGCGTTGTCGAAGCAGTCGCCGACGCTTCCCAGCGACGGGCGGACGCCGGCCTCGCGGCACCGGGCGCCGAAGGCCAGAGACGTGTATTGGCACCCGTGATCCGAGTGGTGCACGACGCCCGTGGGCTTCCGTTGGGCCACGGCCATGTCGAGGGCCGCCAGCACGAGCTCCGTCCGGAGGTGCCCGGCCATCGCCCACCCCACGATCCGCCGGCTGAACACGTCGAGCACGACGGCGAGGTAGAGGAATCCGCTCCCGGTCGGGACGTATGTGATGTCGGCCACCCAGAGCGCGTCGGGCCGGTCGGCGACGAACTCGCGCTGCACGAGGTCAGGTCCTTTCGGGGCGCCGGCCTTGC
>NZ_JBARYR010000542.1:0-2821 GCF_049648075.1 Rubrivirga sp.
CCTTGGAGGACGCGGTCGACGACGCCGTCTACGACATCGACGTGCCGTCCTCCAGGCGGCGGCTCGGTCTCCGCGTCGAGGCCGCCGTCTTGCGAGCCCTCCCGCCCGACAGCACGGTCCGCCTCGGCGACATCGTCGGGGCTCGGACCCAGATCGTCCCGGCGGTGGGCGGCAACATGGACCTGCCGGAGTGGGTCCCGCGCTCGTCGGCGACCGAGCGGTTCGCGCGCGCCCGCAGCCAGCAAGACCAGACGGAGGCGCTGGTGGACCTGGGACGCAGCGCCATCTCCCACCTGCCGACGTCGCTCTTTCTGCTGCTCCCGGTCTTCGCGCTGCTGCTGAAGATCCTCTACGTCCGTCGCGGCTGGTACTACTCGGAGCACCTGGTCTTCGGGCTGCACGTCCACGCGGTCGCGTTCGTCGCGCTAGCGGCGATGGTCGCCGTCTCGGCCGTGACGGGCGGCGGGGGCATCTCCAGCGGCGGGAGCCCGGTCGGCGGGGTCCTCGTGTCGGTCCTCGGGCTGTACATCCCCGTCTACTTCCTGATCGCGGCCAAACGGGTGTACGGGCAGGGGTGGATCAAGACGGCCGTCAAGAGCTCGGTCCTCGGGTTCTGGTACCTGCTCGCGATCACGGTGCTCGGCCTGTTCACGACGTTGCTCTTGACGCTCGTGGCTCGCTAACCGTCCGTCCTCGAGGCCGACGCTCGGCCGCGAGGACGGGCCGGCTACATCGTGAACCGCGTGATCTCACGGTCGTCCGTGTCCGCGCCGCCGGGTTGGAAGACGCCCGTGAACGTGGTCGCCGAGCCCCGCCGGTTGACGGTGACCACGAACGGGATGGGGCTCGACGTCGCGCACGCCGACCACAGGTCGACGCGGACGATGTACTCGCCCGACGGCGGGGTCGTGCCGTCCGCGTAGGTGATGTTCTCGTTGTCGACGCGGTCGAGGCTGCAGGCCGCGTTGGAGTCGAGGTCGAGCGCTCCGCCACTGTCGCCGGTCTCGTTGGCGAAGTAGATGACCTCGCCACTCGGCGTCTCGAGGTGGAGGTCGAGGTCGACCGGGGCGTCCCAGTTCAGGCTCACCTGGAGCTCGCCGGACGCCTGGGCCTGCGTATTGACCGTGAACGTCTGGCTCGAGGACGCGCTGACCTCGCCGTCGGTCTCGGTCGCGACCAAGACGGTGAACGCGTTGAGGTCGTTGTCCTGGGCCGACGTCAGCACGACCGTGGTCAAGCCGGCCATCCGACCAGACTCCGAGCCTTGGGGGATGGCCGCGGAGTAGTACCCGTCGTAGTCGCCCTCGACGCCGATCAGAAGGCGGTCGGCGCCGTCCGGCGTGTCGACGGTCAGGATGACCGACCCGCCGCGGACGATCTGGTCGCTGCCCGTGACGCCGGGGACGTCGCCCGAGCTGCCGGTGGGGAAGGGGGCGCGTACGAACTGGGCCGGTGTGTCACCGACCTGGACGGCGCCGACGACGTCGGCGGCGGTGGGGTCCCCGCTGTCGCTGGAGTCGCAGCCGGTAGCGGCCAGCGACAAGAAGAGGAGGGACGTGAGGAGGACGCGTGTGCGGCGCATGGCAAGGTTGGGGGTGTTCTCCCTCCTTACGCGGAACCGCCCGCCCACCCGTCATCGGCGTTCCGGCAGGGCCGTCCTCGAGGACGACCGTCCGCGATCGGCCGCCGCGACGGGCCGCGCCCTCAGGCTCTAGGCCGTCTGGGGCGCCGGTCCCGCGCTGCGGATCGCGTCCGAGGCGTGCTCTTGGTACTTCTCGAAGTTGGACGCGAACATCTCGGCGAGCTGGGCGGCCTTCGAGTCGTAGGCATCGGAGTCGCCCCACGTCTCGCGTGGCTGCAAGACGGAGTCGGGGACGCCCTCGATCGAGGTCGGGACGTCGAGGCCGAAGACGGGCTCCGTCACCGTCTCGACGTCGTCGAGCTCGCCCGCCAGAGCCGCGTTGACCATCCGTCGCGTCCAGGCCAGCTTCATCCGCTCGCCCGTCCCATACGGGCCGCCGGTCCATCCGGTGTTGACCAGGAAGACGCGGGCACCCGTCTTCTCGATGCGCTCTCCGAGCATCTCCGCGTACCGAGTCGGGTGCAACACCATGAAGGGCTCGCCGAAGCAGGCCGAGAACGTCGCTTTGGGCTCCGTGACCCCGCGCTCGGTGCCGGCGACCTTGGCCGTGTAGCCACTCAAAAAGTGGTACATCGCCTGGTCGGGCGTCAGCTTCGAGATCGGAGGCAGCACTCCGAACGCGTCGGCTGTCAGGAAGATGACCGTCTCCGGGACGCCGCCCATCCCGTCCTCGCTCGCGTTTGGGATAAAGTCGATCGGGTAGCTCAGGCGTGTGTTCTGCGTGATCGTGCTGTCGTCGAAGTCGATGGTCCGATCCGGGCGCAGGGCCACGTTCTCTGCCAAGGTGCCGAACTCGTGCGTCGTCCCGTAGATCTCGGGCTCACCCTCCTTGCTGAGCCGGATGGCCTTGGCGTAGCACCCGCCCTCGAAGTTGAACACGCCCTCGTCGCTCCACCCGTGCTCGTCGTCACCGATTAAGACGCGGCTCGCGTCGGCCGAGAGCGTCGTCTTGCCCGTGCCGCTCAGGCCGAAGAAGACCGCCGCGTTACCGCCACCGACGGCCTGATTCGCAGAGCAGTGCATCGGGAGGACGTCCTTGCCCGGGAGCACGTAGTTGAGCGCCGAAAAGATGGACTTCTTGATCTCACCCGCGTAGTTCGTCCCCCCGATCAGGACCAGGCCGCGACCGAGATGGAGCGTCACGAACGTGGACGAGTTGAGCTCGCCGGCGATCGCCTC
>NZ_JBARYR010000543.1:0-18521 GCF_049648075.1 Rubrivirga sp.
CCCGCAGCGCGACCATCCGGTCGACGGCGCTCCACGACGTCCCGTCCCGCTCCCGACCGATCAGCCACGCGAAGACGGCGACCACCACGGACAGGGCGAGCAGGGCGAGGGCAGCGCGCATGTCCGAAGAACGCCCGTTCCGTCCTCGAGGTCCGCGTCCTCGAGGCATGTCCGGAGCGTAGTCGAAGGGACGACATGCCAGGCCGCGACGTCCGACCTCGAGGCCGCACCCGAAACGCCCCGCGTCTCCGTTGGATCGGTCGGGGGGCGCCGCTCCCCCGGGCTATCTTCGCACCGTCGCACTTGGTCCCTCGAGGACGTCCCGCCACGCCACGCATGAACGGCAAGCTTTTCGACCGCCTCGTCTCCGCCGCGGTCTTCCTCTATGCGCTCGTCCTCTACTGGGCCACGATGGCCGAGACGACGCCGTTCTGGGACTCGGGCGAGTTTATCGCCATCTCGAACGGGCTCCAGGTGAGCCACCCGCCCGGCGCGCCGTTCTACATGTTGGTCGGGCGCCTCTTCTCGATGATCGCGCCGGTCTTCGGCGGGCTGTCGCCGGAGCCCGTCGCCTACGCAGTCAACCTGGTCTCGGTCGTGTGCAGCGCGCTCACGATCCTGCTGACGCACCTGGTGATCCGGCGTCTGGTCCGCGTATGGGCGGGTCACCCGGCGACGTGGACGACGGCCCAGCGGATCGGAGCCAACGCCGGCGGCGCGATTGGAGCCCTCGCGTTCGCGGCGACGGACTCGTTCTGGTTCAACGCCGTCGAGGCCGAGGTCTACGCCATGTCGATGCTGTTCACGGCACTCGTGGTCTGGCTCGCTCTCGTCTGGCGCGACGCGACACGCGCCGAGGAGGCCGAGCTCGCCTCCCGCGGCGAGCACCCGTTCGGTCTCCACGCCGACCGCTACCTGGTCGCCATCGCCTACCTGTTCGGGCTCGCGATCGGCGTCCACCTGCTCAATGTCCTGACGTTGTTCTTCATCGCGCTCATCGTTTTCTTCCAGAAGGTCGACCGCGACGACTGGACCAACGCTCAGCGCTTCAAGGGCCTGGCGATCACGGCCGTCGTCTCGGTCTTGGCCTTCCTGATGATCTACCCCGGCGTCGTCCAGACCCTGCCGACGCTGGCGGGCGCGAGCGGCGCCCCGACGTTCTTCCTACTCGCCGTCGTCGCCACGCTCGTCGCCGCGGTCTGGTGGACGCAGAAGAACAAGCGACCCGTGCTCAACCTGGCCGCGCTCATCGTGACGATGGTGATCACGGGCTACTCGTCCTACGGCTTGATCTTCATCCGGTCCGCCGCCGATCCGCCGATCGACGAGAACGACCCGGAGAACGCCGAGGCCATCGTGAGCTACCTCAAGCGCGAGCAGTACGGCAGCACGCCGCTCCTGACCGGCAACACGTTCGACGACCGGACCGGCCGCGTCGACGAGCAGACGTCGTTCCCGCGCCGCCACTCGTCCGTCCCGGCCCACACCCAGGTCTACGCCCAGTACGACTCGGATTGGGACTACTTCGTCAACTACCAACTCGGCCACATGTACGGGCGGTACTTCATGTGGCAGTTCGTCGGGCGCGCCTCGGACATCCAGGACGCCGGGTGGATCTCCGGCCTGGGTCAACGCGGCGATCCGCCGGGGACGACGCCGTCGGAGCAGTCCACTCGAAATATGTACTTCGGGCTCCCTCTCCTGTTGGGGTTGCTCGGACTCGCCTTCCACATCCAAAAAGACTGGCGACGAGCGCTCGGCGTCGGCGTCTTGTTCTTGGTGACGGGTGTCGGGATCATTCTGTACCTCAACCAGACGCCGTTCCAGCCTCGAGAACGGGACTACGCCTATGTGGCGTCGTTCTTTGCCTTCGCGCTGTGGATCGGTATCGGCGCGACCGGTCTGGTCGAGCTCGTGACCGACGCTCTCCGCGAGAAGGGCGAGTCGCTGCGCCGAGTCGCCGGCTTGGCCGTCGCCGCTGCCCTCTTCCTGGCCGTCCCCGGATGGATGGCCGTCGAGAACTACGACGACCACGACCGCTCCGGCCGCCACATCGCGACGGACTTTGCCCAGAACCTGCTCGAGAGCACGGCGCCCAACGCGATCCTGCTCACGAACGGCGACAACGACACCTTCCCGCTGTGGTACATGCAGGAGGTCATGGGCGTCCGCCGCGACGTCCGCGTGGTCAACCTGTCGCTCCTGAACACGCCGTGGTACATCCGCCAGCTCCGCGACCAGTGGAGCCGAGAGAGCGCCCCGATCCCGATGAGCGTCACCGACGCGGACATCGCGGGGATCAGCGGTCCCATCGACCAGCGCGCGACCGGCAACCTCGCCCCGCGCCTGATCGAGCCGACCGAGGTCGGATTGCCCGTCGACGCGAGCGCGTTCATCGACGAGACCGTCGCCGGCCAGATCGACCCGTCCTCGATTCCGAGCCAGATGACGTGGACGCTCAACGGCCAACCGCTCGGAGACGGGCGGAGCGTCCTGTACACCGCTGACTTGGCCGTTCTCGACATCCTGCGCTCGATCGCGGAGGATGGCTGGAAGCGGCCGATCTACTTCGCGGGGACCGTCTCGCAACAGTCCGAGCTCGGGCTCCAGGACTACTTTCAGAACGAGGGCCTGGCGCGTCGCGTCGTCCCGCTCCCGCGTGGAGGCGGCGATCCCGACGGCGCCGTGGTTCCGGCGGTCGCTCTCGCTCGCCTGAACAACTTCCAGTTCCGCGGCCTCAACGATCCCGACGTCTACCTCGACCAGAACGCCCGCAACATGGCCGATGGGTACCGGATCCGCTTGGGATCGATCGCGACCCGCTTGGCCGAGCAGGGCGAGACGGAAGCCGCCGAGACCATCTTGGAGCGGCTGGCAAGCGACGTGCCGTTCGAGACCGTCGCCCCCAGCTTCGGATCGCTCCTGACGCTGGCCGACGCTTACACCCGGTCCGGCAACACAGAGATGGCGTCGACCGTCCTGCGCAGCGCCGAAGATCAGGCGCTCGCTCGGCTCGAAGGCGCGTCGGCGTCTGGGCAGCAGGAGGCGTTCCAGTTCGTCCAGTACGTGCAGTCCGCCTACATCGTCGGCGGCGACTACGACGCCGCGTCGTCGTTCATGGGTCGGATCGCGGACGTGATCGGGGACGAGCGCTTCCGCCGAACGCCGGAGCAAATCCGCGAGGAGGCCGAAGCCATGCGCCCGCCGCCCGAGCCGGAAGCGGCTCCGCCCGTCGAGGGCAGCTAGCTCGCCGCCCTCGAGGACGAGCCCGACTTCCCGTACCTTCCGCCACGCCCTCTGCCGCTCTGATGCCGCTCCTGTCCGACGCCGACCTCGACCGCGCCGCCTCCGTCCTGGGCGTCACCCCGGACCGTGAGGGGTCGCTCACGCGCCTGGCGCTCTCCGACAGTGGGAGCGGGCGCCGGTTGGCCGTCGAGGTCACGTCGACCGGCGACACGTCGCTCGTCAAAGTCTACGGCACCGAGGCGCACCTCGAGCTCCACGACTGCGCGGGACTGGTCACATCCGACGAGCTGGGCGAGGTCATCTTCTTCGCGCGAGGCGGTGGCCGCGTCGCCGGTCTCGTCGTCGAGCGAGAGGCCGCGTGCTCCCTCTACGCCAACGTCTCCGAGCACCTGCTCTCCGCCGACTTCTTGACCGTCGCTCCCGAGGTCGCCCAAGCGGCCGTCGTTCTCTCGCTGAGCGAGCCGCTCTTCGAGGGCGACTGGACGCCGGAGGGGTAAGGGGGATGGGGCGCGAGGCACGAGGCAACTCGACGTGACCGACCTCGAGGGCGAACCGGCCGTTCTCGAGGGCGAACCGGCCGTTGAGGTTCACCAAGCGCACCCGTCCCTCGTCCTCGAGGACGAGAGCGTTCGCAGCGTCGTAGGTGCCGTCCTCGAGGGAGAAGGTCTCGAGGCTGCATCGATCGGAATCATCCTAGGCGACCACGGCCTGGTCCACGAGCTCAACCGCGAGTGGCTCGGCCACGATTACGAAACCGACGTCGTCTCGTTCGTCCTCGACGAGGACGCCCTGCCTCGAGGACGCGTCGAGGGCGAGGTCTACGTCGACCTCGACACGGCCATGGAGCGGGCGCCGGAGTTCGGAGTCACGATGGAGCACGAGGCGCTGCGCTACGTCGCCCACGGCGTCTTGCACCTGTGCGGCCACGACGACGCCACGGACCAGCAGCGTGCCGCCATGCGCGACCTCGAGGACGCGTACCTCGACGCGGCAGGCGTGTAGCCCGCCCTCGAGGACGAGTGCGGAGCCGAGGGGCATGGCGCGCCAAGCCCTCGTCGGTCTCAAGGTCGAGTCAGATGCCAACCGTCCTCGAGGACGCCCCCTTAGCTCACCAGCTTGCGCAGCGGCTCCGCGACCTTCACGACGTGCTTGGCCGTCGACATGATGTAGAAGTGGATCCCGGGCACGCCGGCCTCGAGGAGCTCCTCGGCCTGGCGCCGCGCCCACTCTACGCCGACGTCGGCGACGTGCTCGTCCTTGGCCTCCTCGACCTCGGCGGCGAGCGACTCGGGGATCTCGGTGTAGAAGGACCGAGGGAGTGACCTAAGCTGGCGCTTCGAGGTCAGGATCTTCAGACCTGGCACGATCGGAACGTCGATGCCCACGTCGCGGCATCGCTCGACCCAGTCGAGAAAGTGGCCGTTGTCGAAGAACATCTGGGACACCACGTAGTCGGCTCCGGCGTCCACCTTGCGCTTGAGGTTGAGAACGTCCCACGTCCGGTTCGGCGCGTCGACGTGCTTCTCCGGATAGCCACCGACGCCGATGCAGAAGTCCGTTGGGGCGGCGTCCAGCAGGTCGTTGAGGTAGTGACCCTCGTTCATCTCGCAGATCTGGGCCACCAGGTCGCTCGCGTACTCGTTTCGGTGCCGGTCCGGTCGCTGAGGCTTGTGGTCGCCGTTGTCGTCGCCTCGGACCGCGAGCAGGTTGTGGATGCCGAGGTAGTTGAGCTCGATCAGCGCGTCCTCGGTCTCCTCTTGCGTGAACCCGCGACACAGGATGTGCGGTACGGCGTCGATCCCAAACCGGTACTGAATCGCGGCACACAGGCCGAGCGTGCCTGGACGCTTCCGCTTGACGCGCTTGCGGACCGTCCCGTCCGGCTGCTCGTCGTAGATCGCCTCGGCCGAGTGGCTCGTGACGTCGATGAACGGCGGGTCGTAGGGGGCCAGCGCCTCGACGACGCCCAGCACGTCAGAGACTGAGCTTCCCCGTGTCGGCGGGATGATCTCGTACGAGAACAGAGGCCCGTCGGCGCGTTCGTAGTGCTCAGTGACTTTCACAGCTCGGTAAGAGTGACGGGGTCAGGATACGGCTCCCTATGCCTCGTCCTCGAGGTCGGCCTGCACGTCCTCGAGGAAGGCCGGTCTAATTCCGGCGCAACCACAAGTCGTCGAACAGCGGGTGCCGGTCGGGCAAGCCGTGATCTCGGGACGCGACCTCTTGACGGGCCTGCTGGTCCTCCATGATGTCCCGGACCCGGACGCGATGTGACGGCCCCCGTGCAATATCTCGCTCGCGAGCCGACAGAGCTCCGTCTGGGAGGGCCTCCTCGGGAAAGAGCAGTCGGAATGCCATGACCCCCGCCCAAATCGCCATCAGCAGAATCGCCGGGACCGCCACGGCGAAGAATGCGACGAAGAGGGCTCCGATGGGTAGCACGGCTTACTCGGCGTCGGTGGTTTCAGGAACGGCGGGTGCGACGTCGGCCGCTGGCGTCCCGAAGAGCTCGGGGTCCGGGTCGGCAACGAGAGGTGCCGCGTTGAACTCATCTTCGATCTCGGTCTGGACCGTCTGCGCTTCGAGGGCCTGCTCCTCGAGGACGTCCGTTGGAACGGCCGAGAGCTCCTCGAACGTGTCTCGGAACGCGAAGTCGAGCCAGGTAAAGGCGAAGAACACCAATAAGAACGACGTGCTGCCTAGGAAGACGAGAGTGTTGGTCCCTGTCTTCTCGTACTTGAGCCCCATGAACCGGGTGGCCACCCAGTACACCTTGGTGCCCGCGATCGCGAACGCGATCGGCACGCTTAGCGGCCCGACATGCAGGGCTGGAAACTCGAGCTCGAGGCCGAAGATGTCCGCGAAGCCCCGCTCCCACAGGGCCAGGATCACCGTGAGAAAGGTGAGTCCAACCAAAATGTAGAAGGTCCCCAGGAGCGTCTTCTTGTCGAAGACGTGGTGGCCGCCGTGGCCCGTGTGCTCCTCGTGTCCCTCCGTGTGTGCGTGGTCTGCCATGGTCGCTTGCGCGATCCGAGCGACGTCCTCGTGGACGGCTCTAGATCAGGTACATGAGGGGGAAGACGAAAATCCAGATGATGTCGACGATGTGCCAATACAGGCCCACGTTCTCGACCGGGGTGTAGTAGACGCTCGAGTACTTGCCCCTCGCGCCGAAAAACACCAAGAACCCGATCGCGATGATGCCGATGATGATGTGCAGGGCGTGGATGCCCGTCATCATGTAGTAGATCGCGAAGAAGATGCCCGCGCGTCGGTTCGAGAAGATCTCGTCCTCGCGACCTCCGTGGTCCTCGCCGTGCTCGGTCCCGAGCCCGTCCTGGTTGTACTCGCCGGGATTCGTGACTTCGGGCCCGTCGAGGGCGTCGGTTCCGGCGAGCGCCTCGGCGACGCTTTCCTGCGGGACCTCCGCCCCGCCCCGGACGGGGTCGGCGTCCACCGCATCGGGGACGTCGGTGGCCTCGAGGGCGTCGGGGACGGCGCTCGCTTCGTCCTCGAGGTCGGGCGCGCCCGCGTCAATGCGGGCGCCCGGCCCTTCGGGTTCGGCGTCCAGGACGTCTCCGGCTCCCCCATCGGGGACCGCCTCAGACTCTCCGGGGATCGTGTTCTGGTCGTCGCCGACGAGTGGTGCGTCGCCCGTGACGATCGTGCCGGCATCGGCCTCTCCGGCTTCGACATCCTCCATCTCCTCGTCGCCGCCTGGGACGAACAAGGGCGTACCGGGAACGGCACCAGTCAGGTCATTAACTCGCTGTGTCCCCTCGTTCAGCTCAAAGTTGACACCGGGATAGATCCCGTACTCAAACTTGTGCGCGTACTCGAAATACTTGACGACCAGAAAGCCCGACGCCAACAGGATCGTGGCCGAGAGCATCTGGATCATCAGCTTGCGGTTGTCCATCTGGACCGCGCGGATGGCCCACGCCATCGTCAAGGACGAGAGTAGCAAGACCAACGTGTTGGCTGCGCCTAGCGCTGTGTCGAGCTGCATGCTCGCCTGCTCGTACAGCTCTGGGTAGAGCACGCGGAAGATGCCGTACGCCACGAACATCCCTCCGAAGAGCAGGATCTCCGTCGCCAGGAACAGCCACATCCCCAGCTTCGAGGCCTCGAACTGCTGCTCCGAGGAGACGAAGTAGTGGCGCAGGTTCGACGGGTGCATCTGGCCGTCGTGCCCGACCAGCATGTGCTCCTCGTGGGAGCTCGCGTGGCCGTCTCCACCATGATCGTCCCCGACGTGCGGGTCCTCGACGGTGACTTGCGTGGGTGTCGCCATGTGTATCTCGGGTTCGACCTCAGGGCCGGAAGATCGTCCTCGAGGGCGGCTCAGTGCCGCGTCCTCGAGGGCGGACGGTTATACGAGCGGGTCGGGCTGGCTCGTCCCGTCGTCGACGGTCTTGTCCATCTCCTGCGGAGCGCCGACCTCGACGTTCGGGACGGGCGCGCCGCGCTGGCTGTCGCCGGAGCTCTTGAACAGGACCTCGTAATCGTACGGGCCGTGGGTCACGAGCGGCGTGTGGTGGAAGTTGTGGTGGTCCGGCGGCGTCGTGCAGTGCGTCCACTCGAGTGTGGCGCCGCCCCACGGGTTGCCCGGGGCCAGCTTGCCCTTCTTGAGCGACCACAGGCCGTTGACGAGCACGACTAGCAGGCCGACCCCCAAGACGTACGATCCGATGGTCGAGGCCTGGTGCAGCGGCTCGAGCCACGGCATGTCCGGGTAGTCGTAGTAGCGGCGCGGCATGCCCTGGCTGCCCATGACGAACTGGATAAAGAACGTCATGTTGAAGCCGAGGAAGACCAACAGCGCCGAGACCTTGCCCAGCGTCTCGTTGTAGAGCCGGCCGGTCATCTTGGGCCACCAGTAGTGGAGCCCGCCCAGGAACGCCATCACCGTCCCGCCCATCATCACGTAGTGGAAGTGGGCCACGACGAAGTAGGTGTCGTGCAGGTGGATGTCGACGGCGAGTGCGCCGACCATGATGCCCGTCACGCCACCGATCGTGAACAGGAACAGGAACGTCAGGGCGTAGAGCATCGGCGTCTTGAGCCAGACGCTGCCCTTGTACATCGTCCAAACCCAGTTGAAGATCTTGATGCCGGACGGGATGCCGATCAGGAACGTGATCAGCGAGAACACGACGCTCGACACCGGGCTCTGACCCGACGTGAACATGTGGTGGCCCCAGACCAAGAAGCCTAGGAGCGCAATCGCCACCGACGAGAGCGCGACGGCGCGGTAGCCGTAGACACGCTGGCGGCTGAACGTCCCCATCAACTCCGAGATCACGCCGAAGGCTGGCAGGATCATGATGTAGACGGCCGGGTGACTGTAGAACCAGAAAAAGTGCTGGAACAGAACGGGGTCTCCACCGAGCGCCGGATCGAAGATGCCGATGCCCAACACGCGCTCCATCACCAGCAGCACGAGCGTGATGCCGATGACCGGCGTCGCCAAGATCTGGACGATCGAGGTCGCGTAGATCGACCACAGGAAGAGCGGCATCCGGTTCCAGGTCATGCCCGGCGCCCGCATCTTGTGAATGGTCACGATGAAGTTGAGGCCCGTCAGGATGGACGAGAAGCCCATCACAAAGGCGCCCATCGCCATCGCGATGACGGCCGTCCCCGTCTCCTTCGAGTAGGGCGTGTAAAACGTCCAGCCCGTGTCGACGCCGCCGGTCGTGATCGACATCAACGCGATGATGGCGCCGATCACGTAGATGTACAGGCTCAGCAGGTTGAGCCTGGGAAACGCCACGTCCTTGGCGCCGACCATGATCGGCAACAGGAAGTTGCCCATCGTGGCCGGTATCGACGGGATGATGAACAGGAACACCATCACCAGCCCGTGCATCGTGAACACGCGGTTGTAGGTGTCCGCGCTCATGATCGAGCCGGCGCCGTCGGGGCCGTTCACGAAGAACAGCTCGGTTCGGATGCCGAGGGCGAGCAGGCCGCCCACCGCGAAGAAGACCGAGACGGCCACGAGATACATGATCCCGATCCGCTTGTGGTCCACGGTGAAGGCCCACAGCTTGATCCATTGCCACGCGCGGGCCAAGCCGCGGACGTCGTCGGCGGGCCGTGGCTCACGGAGGTAGTTGTGGACCGGCTCGTGACCGACCGGATACGCTCGCTGCTCACGAGGCATCGAGGCCGGTCGGGCCGTCGGGCGGGGTGGGGCTTCTGTCAGCGTCGCCATGAGAGTTGGGGCGTCGGCCTCGAGGACGGGGCCAGCGGTGTGATGTTATTCGCTGTCAATGAGTGGTTCGTCGTCGCGGACGGCCTCGCGCTCACCAGGAGCGACGGGGTCGGCGACGGGGACGCTCGGGTCCCCCATGCCGCCCTCGGGCGGCTGGCCGGCGAGCGACTGACTCGAGTCGGCGTCGGCGGAAAGCGTGGTGTCGGCGGCCGTACCCGCGCCGTTCAGGACGCGGATGTAGGCGACGAGTCCGGCGAGTTGCTCGTCGTTGAGTTGGCCCTCGTACGAGGGCATGTTCGCGTTCTCGTACCCCGGCGTGATGTACGCCTGAGGGTAGAGGATCGATTCGATGAGGTACTCCTCGTCGGCGATCCCCTGGTCGCTCCCCGGCTTGGCCTGCTCCCACAGCCCGAGCCACGTCGGGCCAACGCCGGACGATCCGTCGACGGAGTGGCACGTGTTGCAGCTGCGCGCGGTGTAGAGTTGCTCGCCCAAGACGGCCGGCGCGACCGGCCCGGCACCCGGTGGGCCGTTCCGCAGGATCTCGTAGTACTCCGTCCTCGAGACGACGTTGATTCGGGCGCCCATGTTGGAGTGCGCCGTGCCGCAATACTCGGTGCAGAGAACTTGATAGACCCCCTCACGCGGGGCCTCGAACCAGACGTACGAGAAGCGGTTGGGGATCACGTCGTGCTTGATCCTGAACTCCGGGACGTAGAAGCTGTGGAGCACGTCCTGGCTCGTCATCTCCATCCGGATCGGTGTGTTGACGGGGACCCAGACCTCGTTGAACCCTTGCATCCCGTTCTGATATTCGAAGCCCCACGCCCACTTCTGGGCCTTGACGTTGATCGTGATCGCGTCGCTCGGCGGGATGGACGTGCTCACGTAGGCGCGGAAGCCCCAGAAGAAGACGACCAGCACCAAGAGCGTCGGGACCGTGATCCAGCTGATCTCGAGCCACTTGCTCTCGTGAACGTCGATCGGCCGGTCCGCGTTGGACTTCCGGCGGTACTTCCAGACGAAGTACACCATCGCAGCGGTAACGATGAGGGTGAGCAGGATGCTCATGTACAGGATGAAGTAGAACAGCCCGTCGATCTCGTGGGCCGTCGTCGACTCCTGGGGCGGCAGCCAGACCGAGCCGCCCTCCGTGAAGAAGGCCTGCCGCGTCGGACCGCCGACCGAGTCAGCAGCGACTTGAAGGAGCAGGAGTAGGGAGTAGATCATCTAGGAAAGGTCGGCCTCGAGGGCGACGACGGAGTGTCACTAGGCGGCAGCGGGACGAGCGTCGTCCCAGCCGTCGGGAGTTCGGTTGACTTCGCGGCGCCAGTAGAACGCGAGCAGGCCGCCGAACAAAAGCATGAGCAGGGCCCCGCCGATCTTGGTCAGGGTCAAGACTTGGAGCGAATACGACTGGGCGTCCTCGTCGTACTCATAGCACGTGATCAGGAAGCGGTCGAAGGCGGTCCCGACAGTCCCCTCACTCGCCTCGACCAAGCCCAGCTTGAAGTCGCGGCCGGCGTAGTTGATGCCGTAGAGGTACCGGGTCACCTTGGCCTCAGGGCTCAGCAAGACGAGAGCGCCGCTGTGCGCGTACTCCCCCGTCCGCACGTCGTAGGCGTACTTGAAGCCGACGGCGTCGGCCAGTCGCTGAACGCTCGACTCGTACTCCTCCCCAACCGTCCACAGGTGGAACGCATCGAGGTCGCCGAGATCGCCACGCCGAGCGTATTTCGCCTTGGCCGAGTCCGCCCTGGAGGGCGTATCGCGCGGATCCATCGAGACCGCCAGCACCTGGTAGTCTTGGCCCAGATCGAGGTCCGTCTCTGCGACCGCATCGGCGACACCGTCCAAGACCAAGCTGCACAGCATCGGGCAGCTGTGGTACACGAACGCGATCGCGAGCGGCCGTCCGTCCTCGAGGATGGATGCGAGCTGAACCGGCGCTCCCTCTTCGTTGAGAAAGGTCAGGTCCGTCGGGACGGTGTTACCGAGAGCCTCGATGATGCCCACTTGACCAGCGAGGCGATTCGGGAGGGCTCCCTGCCCCTCCTGGCCATCGAGCGGCGGCATGCTCCCCTGCTGGATGACCTGTGCGTTCGCGCCCATCGCAAGGGCGACGCCTACGGTCAGAGTCAGAAGAGCACGGAGGCGCATCAGTTGGAGTCTCGGAGTGGGGTCACCCCCGGCGTGTCGTCGATGTCCACGTCCTCGACGACGGTGTCGGCATCGTTGTCGATCAGATTCACCGTCGCGTCGGCGTCGACGTCTTGGCCGACGCGCTCGCCGGTCGGTGCAACGTCTGGGATGTCTGTGGCCGTCGGAGGCAGGATGTCCGTCTCAATCGGGACGTCTTGAACGACGCGCCCGGGGTTGATCATCACGGGCAGCATGTTCCACTCCGCAGACCGCTGGGGAAGGCCGCTCGAGGCCGCGGATCCGTAGCGAGCAGCCACCAGGCCCATGGCTCGGCTGACGGGCACACCATAGGTCTCTTCTGCGCGAGTGTACTGCGAGAGCTTGGCGATCCCCTCGGCCTGTAGATCCCGGAGCTCGATGTACTCCGCCTCACCATCGGCGCGTAGCCCGACCTGCGTACGGAACGGGATGTAGAACAGGTAGATCAGGATGATCGCGAGAGCCGCCACCGACGCCAGCGTGGCGGCGACCAGCCCCAAGAGCTGGCCCGATGCGATCCCCTCTTCCTCGACACCCATCTGGGCGAGCAGCGCCTCAGCTTCTGGGTCGTCGGACCCCATAACGCCGGACGCCTCCTCGTCGACCGTCGCCACGGTCGCGGTCAACAGCCCCTCGATGGGTCCGATCTCCTCATCCTGCTCCGGGCGAACGGCCGGATCCACTCCAGGCCTCATCCCCTCCTCTGGGGTGGGCACGGGCTCGCCGCGGTGCGGGTTCGGAACGCGGGCCTCCGCGTCCTGGGGGCGCTCGTCGGCGGGATCGATCGGTGGGACCTGGTCGCTCATGGAATCAGTCAACGAGGCCTAGCCTCACTTGTTTTCAGTTTTGATTGAAAGATTCGGTGGAGCACAAAGCTCCCTCCGTCTCCCCTCCCTGACCGACCTCGAGGACGCCTCTGGCTAGACGTTCTCGAAGCGCAGGGAGTCCGCGAAGTAGGGGTCGCCGTAGGGCGTGATTGCGTGGCGACCAAGGCGCAACATGGCCATCCCAACGAACAGCCCGAAGAGGCCTAGCCAGACGGCCATCTCGGCAATCGGTAGATGTGGCGCCACGACGTTGATCGCCATTCCGCTCGCGGCGTCGTTGATGGCTTCTGGCGGGGGAGCCGCCTGCAAGCTGGCGAGCAGGTCGCCTCCGCCGGCCTGGAGGGCGGCGTACCCTGTCTCGTAGGACGAGACGTACATCGAGGGCATCGTCATCCACCAGAGGTCGACCCAGTGCATCACCAGGAGCCAGACGGCCATCGTAGCCAAAATGGGCGCGATTCGCTTGCTCGCACGTGGGATCAGGAGGACGAACGGCAAGATGAAGTTGAAGATCAGCAACGACCACGCCACGATCTCCCAGCTTCCTTCGAACCGTTTCGTGAACCAGACGATCTCCTCGGGGAGGTTCGCATACCAGTACAGCATGTACTGGCTAAAGGCGACGTACGTCCAGAACACGACGAAGGCGAACATGAACTTGCCCATGTCCTGGGTGTGCTCCACGGTCACGACATCGAGCATCTTGCCCTTCTTGAGCAGCAAGGCCAGGAACGTGACCAGGCACAGCGCTCCGAGCCAGCCACCGGCGAAGAAGTAGACCCCGAACATGGTCGAGAACCAGTGCGGGTCGGTCGACATGATCATGTCGAACGAGAAGAACGAGGTCGCGATCGCTGCGAGTGGGATGCCGAGGCCGCTCCACCACCGAAGCTTCTTCGTGTTCTCCACGTCGGGCGTCGCGTCGTTCTGGACCGAGTACGAGTAGAGCTTATATCCCAGCACCGAGAAGATGACGAAGTAGGCGACGTACCGGATCAGGAAGAAGGGCACATTGAGGTACGGCTCCTTGCCTGCGACGATCGAGTCGTACTGGGGCGACGCGGGGTCGAACAGCTCCGCGTGCGTCCAGTGGTAGAGGTCGTGCATCCCCAGCAGGACGGGGATCCCTGCCAGCGCTAGGATCGGGAAGGAGACCATGAGCGCCTCCGGGATTCGGCGGATCGTGACCGACCACCGCGCCTTGGTCAGGTGCTGGATCATCACGAAGAACAGCGCCCCGATGGCGATCGAGACGCAGAACGACCACCCGATGAGGTAGGAGAACAGCGCACGGGGCACTCCGCCGTCGGCTAGGGCGAGGATGACGCCCAGCGCCAAGAGCGCCACGCCAGCCCCGAGGGGGACGGCCCACCATCGGGAATCGCTCGACAAGCGAAACCGCGAGGGGACGCGGTCGCCCTCGAGGGCGACCGGATCAAAAAAGACGCGAGTGAGAGCGTTCGCCATGGTCGGCTAGTGTCCCGAAGTGGGGTTAGTTGGTGCGGACGTTCGGGTTGGCCACGTCGAGACGCTGACGCTCCGTCTCCGGCAGGTCGTCGGCCGTCGCGTTCTGGCTCTGTTGGAGCGCACGGATGTAGGAGACGATGGCCCAGCGGTCGGCCGGCGCGACTTCGTGCCCGTAGCTCGCCATCGTGTTGACGCCGTTTTGAATCACGTCGTAGATGTAGCCATCCTCCCGGGCGCGGAGCGCGTCGGTGTGGTAACTGGGGACCTGGAAGCCGTACCCGACACCACCATTCCCAACCGCGACGATGCCGCGACCGTCACCGGCGATGCCGTGGCACACCGTGCAGTAGATGTCGTACCGGTCCTGCCCTCGCTCGAGGAGCGCGGGCGTGACCTCGACCGGGATCTCGGCGACGTAGCTCCCGTCAGCGTTCCGGCCGAAGTAAAACGGGGCGTTCCCGTCGACGCGGAGCTGGCCTCGCGCGACGGTCCCGGCGACCGGCTGGCGCATGGCGGACCCATCGGCGAAGAGCGGGTTGGCCTCCTGGGCCTCGAACCGCTCCACATAGTCCATGTTGAGGTTCGGGTGGATCGGCGGCGCATCGCTCGTCATGCCGCGGCAGCCGCCGAGGACGGCGACTGTCGTTAGTGCGAACGTGAGGGTGCGTAGAGTCATGGGTGTGGCCTGGTTCGGCCTCGAGGCTAGATGTCGCCCGTCGTGTGCTGAGGAACGATCGGTGTCGGCGTGCCCGTCGCAGCGGGCAGGGAGCTCACGGCGTCGCCGGTCTCGCTCACGGCCGTCGCCCCGTCGTGGTCCACGTACTCGAGGGCGAGGGCGCCCAAGTCGTCGAGGTCACTGGCCGTCGTAGAGCGCGAGAACGAGTCGTCACGGACCGAGACGTGTACAAAGAAGGCGTCGTCGGTGGCCCGGCTAAATCGCTCCGAGTTGAACAGGGGGTTGTACGGCCGAGGGAGCCCGTTGAGCGCTAGCATCCCGCCCACCGCCGTCAAGGCCGAGAACAGGATCGTGAGCTCGAACATGACGGGAACGGACGACTCCCAGGCGAAGAGGGGCTTGTTCGAGATGTTGATCGCGTAGTCCACCTCGCTCGTCCACCACTGGAGCGCCCACCCCAGGAAGCCGCCCAAGAGGCCACCTCCAAAGACCATGAAGCCAAGCTTCGAGACGGGGAGCCCCATCGCGCGGTCCATTCCGTGGATCGGGAACGGCGAGTAGGTATCGAGCTGGGTGTAGCCGCGCTCGCGCAGGCCCTCGATGGCGTGGACGAGGGCGCCGGGATCTGAGAACTCGGCCAGCAAACCGACGTGCTGGTTGCCCCGGTCCTCGATCGTCTGTCTGATCTTGCTCAGCATGCTTAGGCGGTGGCGTCGGGATCGAAGTCGTCTGGGACGCCGTCGCTGTCCGCATCGAGGGCGGCGGGCGCAGCCCCCTGGACGAAGGCGTCCTGCTGGTACGGTGCGACGTCGTGCGTGATGTCGTGGCCGTCACCGACGGAGTGACCGTCGCCGGAGTGGTGGTAGAAGTGCGGGTCCGCCTGGGGCATTACGCCCTTGACCTCCGCGATCGCCACCATCGGCACGAACCGCAGGAACAGGAGGAAGAGCGTAAAGAACAGGCCGAAGGTGCCCAAGAAGAGCAGCGCGTCCCAGATCGTGGCGCTGTAGTAGTCCCAGTTCGACGGCAGGTAGTCGCGGTGGAGCGACGTCACCGTGATCACGAACCGCTCGAACCACATGCCGATGTTGGTCGTGATCGAGATCGCGAACATGATCGGGATCGACCGGCGGAACTTCTTGACCCAGAAGAGCTGAGGGAAGATCAGGTTGCAGGTCATCATGGCCCAGTAGGCCCACCAGTACGGCCCGAAGGCCCGGTTGGCGAACGCGTACTGCTCGTAGACGACGCCCGAGTACCACGCGATAAAGAACTCCGTGATGTAGGCGAACCCGACCACCGACCCCGTCACCAGGATGATGATGTTCATCTTCTCGAGGTGGTCGAGCGTGATCAGGTTCTCGAGGTTGTACACCTTGCGGGCGACCACCATCAGCGTGACCACCATCGCGAAGCCCGAGAAGATGGCGCCGGCGACGAAGTAGGGCGGGAAGATGGTCGTGTGCCAGCCGGGCACCATCGAGACCGCGAAGTCGAACGAGACGACGGAGTGGACGGAAAGGACGAGCGGCGTCGCCAGGCCAGCTAGGAGCAGGTAAGCCCGCTCGTAGTGGCGCCACGACCGGTTCGATCCGGTCCAACCCAGGGCGAAGAAGCCCAAGATCTGAGCGCGCAGCGTCCGCCCCATCTTGGCCGCTCGGTCACGGAGCGTCGCCAAGTCCGGGATCAGTCCGACGTACCAGAAGAGGAGCGAGACCGTCCCGTAGATCGAGACCGCGAACACGTCCCAGAGCAGCGGGCTCTTGAAGTTCGGCCACATGGCCATCTGGTTCGGGATCGGCAGCAGGTAGTAGACCAGCCACACGCGTCCGACGTGGAACGTCGGGAACACCAACGCACACGCGACGGCGAACAAGGTCATCGCCTCGGCCGCTCGGTTGATCGACGTGCGCCACTTCTGCCGGAACAAGAAGAGGACGGCCGAGATCAGCGTGCCCGCGTGGCCGATGCCGACCCAGAACACGAAGTTGACGATGGCCCAGCCCCAGGACACCGGGTTGGTCACACCCCAGACGCCCGGCCCGTTCCAGACGAGGTAGGCGAGCGCGACGCCCATGATGCCGAGCCCCGCCAGGGCGGCACCGAAGGCGATGAACCAAGCAATCGGGGTCTTTTTCTCCGTGTGATGCGAGACGAGCTCGGTCACATCGTGGAACGACAGGTTGCCTTTGACGAGAGGCGCGTCCTCGAGCGTCATCGGCGTCCCGTCAGGATAGGCCGGAGCGCCGTCGCCACCGAGGCGACCGTAGGCGGACTTTGAAGTGACTGTAGCCACAGGGGCGGGGGCGTGTTCTAGAGCTTAAGCGGCCGGTTCGACCTCGAGGTCGTCGCCGTAGGACTTGATGAGCGGGTTCTTGACGGTGTCGTACGGCGTGGCGAGACCGGGGTGCGGATTGCGGAGACGTGCGAGGTAGGTCAAGCGCGGCTTGACGGCGAGCTCGGCGAGGAGCGCGTAGTTGCGCGGGCTCTCCTTGCTCCGAGCCACGGCCGACGTGCGGTCGTTGAGGTCGCCGAACACGATCGCGTTCGAGGCGCAGGCCTGCTGGCAAGCCGTCTGCAGCGAGCCGTCCTCGATGCGGAAGTTCTGCTCGGAGACGGGGAGTCCCGAGTTCTGAGCGTGGTTGTACGCCTGCGTCTGGCGGATGCGCTGGACGCAGAACGTGCACTTCTCCATCACGCCGCGGTAGCGGACCGTGACGTAGGGGTTCGACTGCATCTGGACCTCGAGCGGGAGCGTCTTGGTCCAGTTGTAATAGTTGTAGCGCCGCACCTTGTAGGGGCAGTTGTTGGCGCAGTACCGCGTGCCGACGCAGCGGTTGTAGGTCATCTCGTTGAGGCCGTCCGGCGAGTGCGCGGTCGCGTTGACCGGGCAAACCTGCTCGCAAGGAGCGTTCTCGCAGTGGACGCACATCAGCGGCATCGACACCATGGCCGGGTCCGACTCGTCGGTGCCGACGTAGTAGCGGTCCAGGCGGAGCCAGTGCATTTCGCGACCGCGAGACACCTGGTCCTTGCCCACGACCGGCACGTTGTTCTCAGACTGGCACGCGACGACGCACGCGTTGCAACCCGTGCACGCGTTGAGATCGATGGTCATGCCCCACTGGTTCTCGGAGTAGATCCAGTCGCCCAAACGCGGGTCGTTCGAGGCCGAGTTCTCCTCGCCCCAGAGCGGGTCGAAGTTCTCCCACGGCGTGTCCTCGACGTAGTGGTTCCGGTCCTTCGCGAACTCCGGGTCGGCGGTGTACTCGTCGACGGTCGCCATGCGCAGGATCAGGCGGCCCTGCATGGTGCCGTGGTCCTGGGTGCTGGCGATCAGGTAGTCGTCGGCGACCTCCTCGAACGCCTCGATCGAAGCGACGGGAGCGGCGAGGGACCGGCAGCGCTCGACGCGCGCCGAGACGGCGCCGGCCTCGAGGGCGCTTCCAACATCGTTCGCGACGGGACCCGGGCGGTAGACGTCGGTGTCGACGTCGAACACGCGCTCCAAGATGCCACGGTCGCGGATCTCGCGATCAGTCGCGAACTCACGGCCGTAGCCCATAAACGCCGTGATCGAGTCGTCCGGCTGGCCTGGCTGGACCCAGACGGGGAGATCGACGGCGACGCCGTTTGTCGTCGTAAAACGGACGACGTTCGCGTAGTTCTTGCCCTTCTCGACGCCGGTCCCCTCGAACTGGTCGTCCTCGCCGGTCTCGAATCGGTTCTCGTCCTCGATGCCCATACGGATCGCGGTCCGAGGCGAGACAAGAGCGACCGGGTCCCACGTCACCTTTGTGACCGGGTGCGGCGCCTCCTGCATCCACGTCAGGTTCGAGAACGCGCCGTCGTAGAGCGTCGGGCTGGTACGGACGACGAGCTCGATCTGGTCGTCTGCCGGCGC
>NZ_JBARYR010000544.1:0-3631 GCF_049648075.1 Rubrivirga sp.
GTGGGCGTCCGCGCTGCCGACGTGGGACCGGGCCGGCTACGGCGCGACCGAGCGAGCGCTGGGCTGGACAGAGCGAAGCGACGACCGGGCCGGCTACGTACACGGGACGTAGGGGGGTCTGTGACACCAACGGCCCGCTGCGCCCCTACATAGCCGGCTAGGAGACGTCTTCGTGCTACTCAATCGGGCAGTAGGCACCGGTATGGCACGGCGTCTGTCCCGGCGGTCCCACCACGGATATCGTCTGCTCAGAGGCGGCCCACAGCATAGACCCGAGCCTACTGGCAGCGTAACATGGGCGGCCTCGCGTTAGACTCGGATCGCTTCGGGCCGTCTACCACGATATACGGTTCAGACTAAATAGGACGAGGACACGCCCCGCAAGGGCACCTCTACCATGAGAGCACTACTCCTAGTACCATGAGAGCACTACTCCTAGTCCTGATCGCCGCGGTCACCGTGTCGGCACAGCCTGTAAACCGAACCTGCGAGGGAGCAGGATGCCGCCTCACATATGAGCCGTCAGGCTTCCTGAGACTCCAAGTGATTCAAGCGCAGGACAGCTCTGTCGTTGCCAGCTCCCGCTATGGGTTCATCGCTCCGATGGACCTAGCGCAGGGCGTCTCCCGTGTTCCTGAGGCCGTACCATACGCCGAGGCCTACGAGAGCCGATGGATCTGGGGAATCGCTCTCGCAGCCGGAGCCGGAGCGGTGGTTGGCATCGCGGACTTGGGCTTCGCATCCGACGGCGTACGAACTGGGATGCGAATAGCAGGAGCAGGAATGCTCGCGACCGGTTTTGGATTCACGATGAGCTCGAGCCTCAACAGACGTCGGGCGATCCGGGTTCACAACGCCTCGTTCCCCGGGCCTCCGTCCGTCCAAGAGTAGACACCGAAGCCCCTCCCCTCGTGTCTGCCCGCCCCGCCGTCCTCACTTTGGCCTCGCTCGCGCTCGTGACCGGACGCAACGGGTCCATCTGTGTCCAGGGACCGTACCTCAGCGAGCCGCACACGACGCTGGTCGTCGGGGACACGACGTCGATGCAGGCCGGGCGGATCTGCATCCTGGGCGAGTGCCACCTGGCCTGGCCGACCGACGTGCGGTGGACGTCGAGCGACCCCGGCGTGATCGAGGTCGACGCCGGTGGGACCGTCACGGCTGTGTCCGCAGGGGAGGCCGACGCGCTCGCGTGGTCGTCGGGGGTCTTCCCCGGCCGCCGGTCGGTCGTCGTGACCCACGCGGATTCCCGCCGCTAGATCACGGGTCAAGCGGTTCCCCCTTTCGGACGCTCGCGCGGCCCGGCATCTTGCCTCCACCCTTCTCCGCGACCCCATGCGCCTGACCCTCTGCCTCGCTCTCGCCTTCGCCTTCGCGCCTGGTGCGCTCGCGCAGACCCCCGACGCCGACCGTGACGCGTTCGACCGTGCCGAGCGGTCGCTCATCGAGGGTCTGGCGGAGATGGAGCGGTTCGAGCAGATGCTGGAGGAGCAGGCCCCCGAGTTCGACCGGCTCCGCGAGCTCATGGAAGGGGCCGCGCCCCGTCTCGAGGAGCAACTGATTACCCCCGAGTTCGAGGAGCGGATCGCCGACCTCGAGAGGAGTCTGACGGAGATGGACGAGTGGCGCCGGTCGCTCGAGGAGGACGGGACCCTGGAGGAGCTCCGTCGCCAACTCGAGGGTAGCCTGCGTGAGATGGACCGGCTGCGGTAGCACGCAGGAGGGTGTCCCTGCCAACCTAGATCGCTTTTCATGCGCTTCGTCCTGATCGCGCTCGTCCTTGTCGCCGGGTGCAACCCTCCCGGACATGAGGAGCGCGAGCGCGTCATGCGGAGCCACACGGCGCTCATGGACTCGCTCAGGGCCGTCCCGCGGTGCCCGGTGGGAGACGACGGGTACGACCGCGACTTCTACGAGTGCCGCTACCGCCGAGCCGTAGAGGAACTGGCTGTCGTCCGCCGGTCCGAGTACGTCACGCTCGACGGGGCGACACTTCGGGATGAGATCCTCACCCGCCACCAGTCCCGCGTCGCCTTGACGGCCCTCGATGCGGGCCGTCTGGAGGAGGCTCGGGGGCTGGTCGACGACGTCCGCGGACGTATCGCGGAGGCCGAAGAGGACGAGGGGTACGACCGGTACAGCTGGAGCGACGCTCTGGAGGATGCCTTGGTCGTCGAGGGTCGGCTGGCGCTCGCGCGAGGGGACCGTGAGACCGCGGGACGCCTGCTGCTCGAGGTCGGCCGCATGCTCGAGAGTCCGACCCAGCTCTCGTTCGGTCCGAACACGACGCTCGCCCGGGACCTCGCGGCCGCGGGCGACACCGCTGTGGTCGAGGCCTACTTCGACGTGCTCGACTCGACGTGGGAGTATGGGGCCGAGCGGGTGGCCGAGTGGCGACAAGCGCTGGCCCGTGAGGAGAGCCCCGACTACGGCCCGAACGTCATCTACTAGACCGAGTGGCCTTCTCGAGGGCCTTGCCTCGCCGCACGATCGGCGCGAACTATGGGTCTCCCTTCGACATGCCCGTGCGAACCGCTCTTGTCTCCTCCGCCGTCGTCCTGCTGTCGGCGTGCTCGCTCGGTTCGTCCGACGACGCGGTGCCACCCGTGCGGACTACCCTCGTCGTGACCGACCGGACGGCGTACGACGCTCGTCTCGATGCCGACGGGAGGACCAGCGTCGTATTCGACGTCCCGTTCGAGATCCACAACACGACCGGCGCCCCGCTCTACCGCGTCGGCTGCCGTCGACCGCCGAAGCCGGTGCTCGAGAAGCGGGCCGGGAATGAATGGGTCGTCGCCTACGGGGGAGTCGAGTTTGCGTGCTTGAGTCCCCCGTTCGTCCTCGAGGCCGGGGAGGTTGGACGGGACACGCTCCGGGTCGTCGGATACCTCCCTGGTCAGAGAGTAGTCCCCGAGTTCGCCCTCGAGGTCGACGGGACGTACCGGCTCCGGGTCGAGCTGTTCTCGAGCGTGACCGACGAAGACTTCCCGCTAGGCCGAGACCTCGTGTCCTTGGAGGAGCGGACGTCCAACACGTTCGAGGTCCGGCTCGAGTAGGCAGGCCTCACAGTGTCTTAGATCATCGCGACTCCTCACCTGGAAGCTGAAGGCTCGTTGGACAACTAGACGAAGCCCTGTCGAGGGCGAAGCCCGAGACTATCCGCGCGACCTCAGCAGAGCACTGACGAGTCCTGGGATGCCCAGACGCCTTGACGTGGGGACGGTTTTCCGTACCATCGCGGCCCATTCACCCTCTCCCCTACAAGGGCACCTTTTGACCCGTCTCCTCTTGACCGTCGCGTTCGCCTCTGTACTCGCGTCGTGCGACACGTCGGCTCCCGACCTCGAGGTCGCGCCCGGCACCTACCATCTCGCTACGATCGACGGACGGCCGCTCCCGATGGTGGTCGAGCGGACGCGGGAGCTGTGCAGCTCCGACGCTGCGTTCGACTACCACTGGGTCGTCCGAGCCCGAGGCGGTACTCTCGTGATTGGCGACGACGGGTCGGCCCGGGTCGATCTCGAGCGGGAGCGCGTGTGCGCGAACGACGGGGCGGCGCGCGTGCCCGTCCGATCCCAGGCGAGCGGCCGGATCGAGGGCGATCGGCTGGACGTGGTCGGGGCCGACC
>NZ_JBARYR010000545.1:0-1514 GCF_049648075.1 Rubrivirga sp.
GCCGCAGACTTCCCGGACTCCATCTCGATCGCGGTCAACGCTTCGGCCGCTCTTCTATCCCTCGAGCGTGCCGACGAGGCCGTCGCACTCCTCGCCCCCCGAGTGACCGACGAGACCGAGTCGGTCGGCCTCCTGGTCAACCTCGCAACGGCATTGCTCTACCAGGCGCCGGGCGACTCCGACGTGGCCTCCCGTGCCTTCGACCTCCTCAGTAAGGCGTATGAGCGAGCCCCGTCGCAGTCGCTCGCCATGCACGTCTGGATGGCCGCCCGCGCGGCCCAGAGGGACCGTGAGGCGGCGGTCCATTTCAGGGCGATGACCGCTGACGCGACGCACCTTGACATCCAGACGCGAGAGGATGCCGAACGCGCACTGTCCGGCCGCGATGGCGACGGGTTCACGGCGTTCACCGGCGACTTTAAGCTGTTCGCCGAGGTAATGGTCGAACGGATGGCAGAGGAGAGAGAGGCGTCCACCGCGCTCGACCAGATCTCGACGGCTCACGGACTCGCCTACGCCGACACCTTCCGGGCCTCAGGCCACGCCTGGCAGCTCTGGAGTCGGTGGACGGGGGATGCGGCGCAGCGGGGGGAAGCTGGAGGGTACTCGGTCCTGACCGATTGGCCCTCCTCCGTGTTCATGTTTGGGCGTCGGCAACCAACTCCGGCTGGAGTCTACGCTGACCTGTCAGCGCTCCTAACGCTCGGCGTCCTCGGTCCAGAGACGGCGGCGGCCATCGTCAAGGGGGCGAGCCCGGTCCACGCCGCTCGGGGCACCCTCGATGGACTCCAGAACGATCTCGGTCGCCTCCGGCAAGACGTTGCTATGGCCGGGGACCCCGGCGAGACGCAGGCCGTCGACCGCTTCCGGGACTCGGGAGCGGTCGTCTCCTTTAACGCTGACGTCGAGGCCGCCGCCCCCGATGACCCCGCACTCGGGGCGGCGCGCGTCGACGTCGGTGCCGCCATGCACCTCGGTGGCCGGTACGTCACCGACCTCGAAGCCGTCGACGTCGGTGCCCGCGTCACCTCGGCGGCCTTGCTCGCCACGCTCAACGCCGAGGGGCTCGTCGAGAAGGGCGCTGCCGCTCAAGCCGCCCGAGACCACCCCGGTGCGTTCGCGGACTGGGAGACGACGCCCGCCCTAACCGAACTCCCCCACGTCCTCGTGTTCGACCGCTTCGCGGTCTCGATCTGGACGGCGTCCGGGCTCATCGGTGTCGTCGAGGACGCCGTGCGGATCGGCCCGTGGGCGTGGACTCAGATCTCGACGGACGCCGAGGCCCGGTCAGCCACAGCCGTTGCGTACGAGCGGTTGAAGGACACGGTCAGGGTCCTCCGAGAGGCCACCGCCTCGGGCGACTTCGTGGAGGTGGACCCGACGGAAGCCCGACCCACTGAGACAGAGGGCGCGTCCGATCCTGGACTCGAGGACCTATGGGCGTCCGCCCTCCAGTCCATCTTAACGGCCCGCGCGCATGGGCTCCACCTATGGGCCGATGATCGGTTCTACGC
>NZ_JBARYR010000546.1:0-3981 GCF_049648075.1 Rubrivirga sp.
GAGCGCGGCAACGTCGTCGACCCCGTCGTGCTCCGCTCGCCCAACGAGCTCTTGAGCGAAGCCGCCCTCGAGGCCGTCCGCGCCAGCCGGTTCACGCCGGGCCAGCAGCGCGGCCGCCCGGTCAAGGTCCGGTTCGCCGTCCCCGTCACCTTCCGACTCCGGTAGTCGGCCCCTGACGGTCTGATCCCGACGCCCCGGTAGCACGCGCTGCCGGGGCGTCTTTTTGTGGCATGTCCTCGATGGTGGGGCACGTCCTCGAGGACGAAGACGACCGCATACGTAGGGGCACGGCGCGCCGTGCCCGACCTCGAGGACGTGAGCACGTACGCGGCTCCGAGGCGACACCCTCGAGGACGGAGACCGCGCGACCTCGAGGACGTAGACTCCAGACCGTCCCCCAACCGCCGTGGCCCGCCGTTTCGTCCTCAAGGCCCGCGAGCCCGACGAGGGCACGCCCGACCTCACCCTCGACTACGCCGGCGACCTCGACCGGCAGCAGGTCGCCGCCGCGACCGCAGGACCGGGAACGACACTGGTCGTAGCGGGAGCCGGAACCGGGAAGACGCGGACGTTGATCTACCGGCTCGCCTACCTCGTCGAGACGGGGACGCCGCCGGACCAGATCGCGCTGCTCACGTTCACGCGCCGGGCCGCGACCGAGATGCTGAACCGGGCGGGACAGCTTCTCGACGGACGGTGCGAGCGCGTCCGGGGCGGCACGTTCCACGCGTTCTGCCTCGAGACATTGAGGGTCCACGCCGAGCGCGTCGGCTACCCGAGCCGGTTCGGGATCCTGGACACGGCCGACGCCGCCGACGTCATCGACCTGGCCCGGACGCGCCTCGGCTTGGACCGTCTGCCCAAGCGGTTTCCCAAGAAGCGGACCTTGCTCGGCATGTTCTCCGCCGCCACCAACCGCGGCATGACGCTAGGCGAGATCGTCGCCGAGGCCTATCCGCAGTATGCCGATCACCTCGAGACGATTGCCACGCTGCGTGACGGCTATGCCGAGACCAAGCGCCGTACCGGCGTGATGGACTACGACGACCTGTTGGCGCTCACCCTCGAGCTCCTGACCGAGCACGACGACGTCCGCCGCGCCGTCGCCGGCCGCTGCCGGCACGTCCTGGTCGACGAGTACCAGGACGTCAATCATCTCCAAGCGAGCTTGGTCGAGCGGTTCCAGTCCGTCTGGGGCAACGCGACGATGGTCGGCGACGATGCCCAGTCGATCTACCGATTCCGCGGCGCCGACGTCGGTCACATTTTGGAGATCCCCCGCCGCTACCCCGGCGCCCGCGTGCTGAAGCTCGAGCACAACTACCGCTCGACGCAGCCCATCCTGGACCTGGCCAATACTGTCCTCGAGGGCATGGCCGAGACCTACGACAAGCGCCTGTTCACCGACCGCGAGGGCGGCGATCTCCCCGCTCTCGTCCAGGCGCCCGACGACGACTTCGAGGCCCGCTTCGTCGCCCAAGTCGTCCTCGATAAGCGAGAAGACGGGACGCCGCTCAACCGACAGGCCGTCCTGTTCCGGTCCGGCTGGTGCTCGTACGCCCTCGAGGCCGAGCTGACGCGGCGTAAGGTGCCGTTCGTCAAGTTCGGAGGCCTCAAGCTGGCCGAGGCGGCCCACGTCAAGGACATCGTCGCCCACCTTCGCGTCGCCGAGAACCCGGCCGACGCCGTCGCCTGGAACCGGGCGTTGCGACTCGTCGAGGGCGTCGGCCCCCAGACCGCGCGGCGGCTGCTGGACTGGATCTCCCAGGCCGCGGCCGGCGGCGTCGAGGGCGCGACGCACGCGCTCCGTCAGTCGGTCGATGAGGTCGTCCCGTCGCCCAAAGTCGGCGCGGCCGTCGGGCAGTTGGTCTCGGCCCTCGCGCCGTTGCGCGACGAGTCGCTGGCGCCCGAGGCCCAGGTCGAGCAGCTTCTCGACTACTACCGCCCCATCTTCGAACGCGTCTACGCCGACGACCTCAAAAACCGCGAGGCCGACCTCGAGGCCGTCGTCGCGCTCGCGGCCCGCCACACCTCGAGGACGGCGCTCCTGGAATCACTCGCGCTCGACCCGCTCGACTGGTCGCAGGACCCCGCCGAAGGCGCCCACAAGGACGAGGCGCCCCTCGTGTTGACGACCATCCATTCGGGGAAGGGCTTGGAGTTCGACACGGTCTTCCTGATCCACGCCCTCGATGGCGTGCTCCCGTCCGCCTACGCGCTCCAGTCATCTGACGAGGAGGACGAAGAGCGGCGTTTGCTCTATGTCGCCCTGACGCGGGCCGAGACCGAGCTCTACGTGAGCTATCCGCTCGTCCAGTACCGACGCGGCTCGGGACAGTTTCTGACCGAGCCCAGTCGCTTTTTGAGCGGGCTCCCCGAGTCGCTGATCGAGCCGTGGTCCTTGGTCGAGGAGACGCCCGATCCCCCTGCGCCGGCGCTCCCCACACCCGGCAATCAGCTTTCCGACGGTCGGGCTTGATTCCCTGCCCCCGTGTCTCTACCGTAGAGACATGGAAGTCGCCGCCATCCCGTCCTCGAGAGCCTGCCCCGGACCTGATCCGGGGTCGCCGAGCTTGCGCATCGACCGGATCGGCGTGGACCGATTCGAGACGATCCGGTCGCTGAACAAAGCTGTATTCGGGGACGGCCGCGTGATTCAGCGGCTCGACCGCGACGACCTGACGCTCTTGGTCGCCCGCGTCGAGGGCGAGCCGGTCGGGTTCAAGGTGGGCTACGGCGAGTCGCGCGTCTCGTTCTACAGCGCGAAAGGTGGCGTCCTCGAGGGCTGGCGGCGCAACGGGATCGCGCGAGCCCTGCTGCTCCGCATGGAGGCCGAGGCCCGGTCGATGGGCTACCGCCGGTTCGCCTTCGACACGTTCCCCAACAAGCACCCCGGGATGACGGTGTTCGGCCTGGCAGAGAACTTCGAGGTCACGGCGGCCGGCTACAACTCGGCGTACCGCGACTTCCGGCTGCGCTTCGAGCGGGACCTGTAGCGGCTCGCATCACGTGACGGTGACCGCCGCCGACTCCGCCCTCGAAGACGCCCCGATCCGACCTCGAGGTCGCGTCAGGAGTCCCCTCTCCCGCTGGGAGAGGGACAGGGTGAGGGTTTCGTGTAGCCGACCTCGAGAAGGAGAGGTTTCCACGACTCGATCTCTCTCATGCCGTCATTCCCGCGGAGGCGGGAATCCTGGTTGCCGACCTCGAGGTCGCGAGCGTCCCCGCATGGGTCCCCGCCTGCGCGGGGACGACTCGGGATAGATAGAGCTCGGCTCGTTCGTCCTCGAGGCCGTGCGCTCTAGAACAGCGCGTAGACGAACGGTGCCAGCGGGCTCCCGCCGACGGACACCACCAGCAGCCCCAGCATCACCAGCACCAACACGATCGGCGCGAGCCAGTACTTTTTGCGGACCCGGAGGAACCGCCAGAACTCGGACAGGACGCGGAGCTTCGACATCGACACAGAGGAACGTCCTCGAAGCTACGCCGGTCCGCTGGCTCCGCCGGCCTCGCGGCTCTCGAGGACGATCCCTCTGCCGCGCAACTCCTCACCGTGGGCGCCGTAGCCCGTCCCACTCCCCCAGCCGCCCGTGCCCGCACTCACGACCGAAGTCGCCGAAGGCGTCCGCATCGCCGTCCGCGCGCTGTGGGAGCGCAAGGCCCGAGCCCTGCTGACGACGTTGGGGATCGTGATCGGCATCGTGTCGGTGACGTCGATGTTCACCGTCATCAACGGGATCGAGAAGGAGTTCGACCGCTCGATGGCGATGATCGGGGACGACGCCCTGTTCGTCCAGAAGAACCCCTGGATCATCATGGGCGACTGGTGGAAGTACCGAAACCGCCCGCCTATCACCGAAGACCTGGCCCCGTTCCTGGCCGAGCAGTCGGAGAGCGCTCTTTCCGTCGCCCCAATCACTGGATTTGGGGCGACGGTCACGCGCGACCGTGACGAGGTGACCGGCGTCGGTATCGAGG
>NZ_JBARYR010000547.1:0-2690 GCF_049648075.1 Rubrivirga sp.
GGAAGGCCCTCTCCCCTGCCGACCGCCGCACGCTGCTCGGCTCGGTGCCGCCCCGGCCGAGAGGTTGAGACCAGCAGAGACCGGGACGATGTCGCCCTCGAGGGCGGCCGGCCCCTAGCCCCACCGCCTTGACCATCCACAACGAGACGCCATTCGAGCACGGCCTGGCGATCGGTCTTGGGCCGGACCGTCAGCCGCACCTGGGCGTCATCGTCAAGGCCACGTACGCTATTCCGGAGCGGTCCGGCGGGCCGGTCGAGCCAGCGGCGGAGCAGCTCGAGGTCTCCTCGGCCGACGAGTACACCAAGGGCGACGTGACCGGCAGCATGAGGACCGAGTCGGAGACGGTCGTGTTCAAGCCCCGTGCCGACGTCGTGCTAATCGGCCACGCGTACGCGCCCAACGGCCGAGCCGTCACCGCCCTCGAGGTCGGGCTGCGGGTGGGGCGCAAGCGGCACACGATGCGCGTCGTGGGAGACCGCCGGTGGAGCTTCCCGTCGAAGCTGGCCGTCGTCCCCGAGGCGACCACACCGGAGCCGTTCACCGCGATGCCTCTCGTCTACGAGCGCTCGTTCGGCGGCTTCGACCACGAGGGGCGTGCGTGGGCGAAGACGAATCCCATCGGGCGCGGATTCATCGTTCAGAAGACTCGGGAGTCGGTCGACGGCCGGCGCCTCCCCAACCTCGAGGACCCGGCACGGCCCGTCCGCTCGTGGGACGACCACCCCGACCCCGTCGGCTGGGGCTTCTTCGGCCGAAGCTGGCAACCCCGCGCGCGCCTCTCCGGCGTCCGCACCGACGACCTCGATCCGACGTTCGGGCTCCCTTCCGACTTCGACCACGCGTTCTACAACGGCGCCCACCCGGCGCTCCAGATGCCCGCCCTCGAGGGCGACGAGGAGATCGAGCTGGTCAACGTGACGCCGGACGGCTTGCGGCGCTTCCGCCTGCCCGGCTGGCATCCCGCGATCACGCTTCGAATCCGACCTCGAAAAGGCTCGACCTCGAGGCCGCCAGTTTACCCGTTCGAACCGGTCCTCGACACACTCGTCCTCTTCCCCGACGGCGGCGTGTTCACACTTACCTGGCGCTCGAGCCGACCGCTCACGACCGACATCGAGACGGCCATCGAGCAGATCGGGTCGATTCAGATCACGGAGGCAGGGCCGTCCTCGACGTCCGCCCGAGAGGCATAGCGCGCGGCTTCCCGAAACCGGTGACGGGAGCGGGCAGCGTTTCCAGTGTATAAAGACAGTCCCTCGCTCCACCCCGCGGCCCGTTCCCCGCTTGCCATGTCCGAGTCTCCGTCCGTCGGCTTCACGATCACGTCCGACCCCGACACCACGTCCGTCGCAGCCCCCGCGCACCGCGCCTCGGAGCGAGAGACCGGCGGCGCGTTCCGCCTCTTCCTGGTGTCCGACCTCGATCCGCAAGGCGTCGTCGAGGACTGGACCGAGGGCGAGCGGTCATGGGACGTCGACGCGAACACGTTTGCGGACCGGATGCGGGAGCACGGGCCTCGCCTCGAGGTCGCCGTCGGAGACGAGGGCAACCGCCAAGCGCTCGCCTGGACGGCCGACGCCTTGGACGCGTTCACGCCCGCCGGCATCGCCCAGCGCGTCCCGACCTTGGCGTCCGTCGCCCAGGCCCACGCCGCCCTCGAGGACGCCGCCGGAGGCAAGATCGACCTCGAGGCGCTGCGCACCCGTCTGCAGGAGAGCGGCGTCGCCCAGGCCGATGCGCTCGCGGACGCCGTCGTCGCGACGTCCTCCTCGCGGAAGGCACCGGAGGATGACGGCAGCCTGGACGCCTTGTTGGGAATGATCTCGATCGACGGCGACGACTCGCCGTCCGAGAACCCTCTCGTCGGATCGCTCGTCGAGGCCGCGTCCGGCTCCGGCCCGTCCATCGACCGCGACTCGGCCCGACGGCTCGCGGAGGACTTGGGCGGGCGCCTGCGAGGGACGATCGCGACCCTCGTCGAGGACGACGACGTCCGACGCGCCGAAGCGGCGTGGCGTGGCCTCAAGATGCTGATCGGGCGGTTGGACATCCGAAAAGGCGCTCGCCTGTCCGTTCTGGCCGCGCCCAAGAGCGTACTTGCCGAGGCCGTCCACTACCAGATTCTGCTCCCCGAGTACGACCACGGGACCTCGAGGACGCCGCTCGCCGCGATCCTGCTCGACCACGAGGTCGTCGCGACCTCGAACGACCTCAACATGCTGGGCGACCTGGCCGCGTCGGGCGCGAGCCTTCAGGTGCCGGTCGTCGCGAGCGCCGCGCCGGCCTTCTTCGGTCTCGAGGCCCCGACCGACTTTTCCAAGCTGCCGCCGGCGACGGCCCTGTTGCAGCAGCAGCCGTACGCGCGCTTCCAGTCGCTCCGGCAGCGCCCTGAGGCGGCCCAACTCGCGCTCGCCGTCCCGCCGTTCCTGCTCCGCCCGGCGTACGGCAAGGACCACGTTGACAAGGCGTTCGGCCTGAGCGGCGGAGAAAGGCTGTGGGGCGGCGCGGCCCTTCTCGCCGGCATGGCGATGGCCGAGGCGCACAAGTCTCGCGGGTGGCCCATGGCGGGTGGCGGCCAGGCGGTGCCCGACCTCGAGGTCAGAACCACGCGCATGGGCGCGATGCCCCTCGCAGCCAGCTTTAGCGACGGTGTCCTCGACGACTTGGCCCGCGCCGGCATTCTCGGG
>NZ_JBARYR010000548.1:0-3597 GCF_049648075.1 Rubrivirga sp.
CTCGCGCACGCCGACCTCGCCGTAGCCGCCGGCCGAGAACTGTCGGCGCGCCGCGCCCAGGAGCTTGGCCCGCGTCGCGACGCGGTCGCCGGTGACGGGCGGGAGGGATCGAGGGGCCATGAGCGGTGGGGGTCCGGCGCCAAGGTAAACCGTCGGTGACGGCGTCCCAAGGCTCGTCCTCGAGGACGACGCGAGCGCCATCCCTCGTTGCCCGGCCTCGAGGCCGAGCCGTACCTTCGGGCCGCCGCTCCCACACGCCCTCTCGATCCCGGATGCCCACCGACGCCGACGACGAATCGCTCCGCTACCGCCGTGTCCTGCTCAAGCTGAGCGGCGAGGCCCTGCTCGGCGACAAGGCGTTCGGCATCGACCACGGCGTCCTCGACCAGTACGCCGCCGACGTCAAACAGGCCGTCGAGGCCGGCGCCCAGGTCGCGCTGGTGATCGGCGGGGGCAACATCTTCCGCGGCGTCTCGCCGCAGGGCTCCCAGATGTCCAGCCGCGCCCACGCGGACTACATGGGGATGCTGGCGACCATGATCAACGGCATGGCGCTCCAGGACGCGCTCGAGCGGGCCGGCCTCCAGACGCGGCTCGTCTCGGCGATCGAGATGAACGAGATCGCGGAGCCCTTTATCCGGCGCCGCGCGATCCGGCACCTCGAGAAAGGCAGGGTCGTGGTCTTTGGCGGAGGAACGGGCCACCCGTTCTTCTCGACCGACACCGCCGCCGCCCTGCGCGCCGCCGAGATCGACGCCGAGGTGATCCTGAAAGGCACGCGTGTGCCGGGCGTGTTCACAGCGGACCCTGAGACGGACCAAGACGCCCAGCGCTACGAGTCCATCTTCGGCGGCGAGGTGATCCAGCGCGACCTCAAGGTCATGGACCTGACCGCGGTCACCCTCGCCAAAGAGAGCGGCCTGCCGCTCATCGTGTTCGACATGAACACGCCGGGCACGTTCACCCGCATCTTGCGCGGCGAGCCCGTCGGCACGACGGTCCATTGGGACGCCGACGCCGAATCCGTTGTCCTCGCCTAGCCTTCCCTTCCGAACTCGCCCGACCTCGAGGTCGGCCATCCTCTCCAGACATGATCGACCCGCAGCTTCAGGACGCCCTCGATGAGGCCGAGATGGGCATGGACGACGCCATTCAGCACCTCAACCACGAGCTCAACTCGATCCGCGCCGGGCGCGCCAACCCCCAGATGCTGGACAGCGTCCGCGTCGAGGCCTACGGGACCACGACGCCGCTCAACCAGGTGGCCAACACGGCTGCGCCCCAGGCGGACCTGATCACGGTCACGCCCTACGACAAGAGCACGATCGGGGCCATCGAGAAGGGGATCACGCTCGCGAACCTGGGCCTTAACCCGACCAACAACGGGTCCCAGATCTTGCTCTCGATCCCGCCGTTGACCGAGGAGCGCCGCCGCGACCTGGCCAAAAACGCCCGCGCCAAGGGAGAAGAGGCCAAGATCTCGATCCGCAACGCGCGCCGGACGGCCAAGGACCAGATCAAGAAGACGGTCAACGCGGAGTCGCTCTCCGAGGACATGCAGTACGAGGCCGAGGAGTCGCTCCAGGCGATGACGGACCGCTACGTCGGCCGGATCGACAAGGCGCTCGACGCCAAGGAGAAGGACATCATGACGGTGTAGGGTGTTGGGTGTTGGGTGTTGGGTGTTGGAACGTGCGCGGCGCCCTACTCCGTGACAACCCCAGAACCGTCCGCCCTCGAGGGCGTCACCGAACCCGACGCGGCAGACGATGTCCCCTCTCCCTGCGGGAGAGGCCCGGTGAGAGGTTCCGACGCTGAGTCGGCCTCGAGGCTGCGAGCGGAACCGTATGGGTCCCCGCTTGCGCGGGGATGACTCGTGAGCGGTGTTTTCTGTGGACGAACACCGAGATTGGACACGACCTCGAGGACGAAGACACCCCACGGGGCGTCTCTGCAGATGCGACCGCCATGTTCGCCCTCGAGGTTTCGTCCTCGAGGGCGAGCGTTCTTCGGCGTTCCTCCGAAGCAGGCGTTCGGCCGGCTTGTTAGATTCGTCGTCTCTGGAGAGGTGTCCGAGTGGCTGAAGGAGCACGCCTGGAAAGCGTGTGTGCCGGCAACGGTACCGAGGGTTCGAATCCCTCTCTCTCCGCACCGAGCCCCGGTCTAGAGCGATCTGGACCGGGGCTTTTTGCTGGAGCGGCCTCGAGGACGGCCGCTAGCCCCTGGCCGCCTCTTGCCCGACGGCCGACGGCGTCATGCCGTACCGCGTGCTGAACGAGCGCGAAAAGTGCGACACGCTGCGAAACCCGACCGCGTACCCGACTTCGCTGACGCTCCCGGCGCCGTCCTCGAGGAGGCGCCGGGCGTGCTCGAGACGGAGGTCGCGGACGAATGCGGAAGGCGTCGTGCCGGTCTCCGACTTGAGCCGACGGTGGAGCGTGCTCCGCGTGATGCCCAGGGCGTCCGCAAAATCTGAGACAGCGAAGGTGTCATCGCCGAGGCGCTCCTCGACGACCGACCGGGCCTGGACCACGAAGGGCGACATCTCGGGATCCACAGCCTCTGGTGTCGCGGAGGCCAGGCCGTCGCCGGAGGTGGCGAACCGAACCCGGAGCGACTGCCGCGACGCGACGAGGTTGTCGATCCGGGCCTGCAACGTCTGCGCGTTGAACGGCTTCACCACGTACGCGTCGGCCCCCGCATCGAGGCCGGCCTGGACGTCCGCCTCCTCGGCCTTGGCCGTGAGCAGCACGACGGGGATAAAGTCCGTGGCCGGATCGGCGCGGAGCGCGCGGACGAGCCCCACGCCATCGAGGCCGGGCATCATGATGTCGCTCACGATCAGGTCCGGCGTCTCCTGGCGGGCGACCTCGAGGGCGCGCGCGCCGTCGGCCGCCTCCAAGACGCGGTAGCGGTCGGCGAGGTGCGAACGGACGTAGGCCCGGATGTCGGCGTTGTCGTCGGCCACCAGGACCGTCGTCCGGTCGTCGGCGTCGTCGGGTTCAGTGACGCCGGCGGGGTCGAGGGCGGGGACGGCGAGCTGGGGCGGCCCGTCCTCGAGGGCGGCGGGTGCGATCTGACCGTCCTCGAGGTGGTCCCGGCCGAGCGGGAGCGTCAGCGTGAACACGGAGCCGAGCCCCTCGATGCTCTCGGCCTCCAGGACACCGCCGTGCAGGACCGCGAGGTCGCGGGCGAGCGAGAGTCCGATGCCCGTTCCTTCGGTGCCCCCGGTCTCCTCGACGCGGTAGAACCGGTCGAACACGTGCTCGAGGTCGGCCGGCGCGATCCCCGGCCCGTTGTCGCGGACGCGGACCCAGGCACCGTCCTCGGCGGCAGAACCGACGGACAGGCTCACGCCGCCGCCCTGGGGCGTGAACTTGAACGCGTTCGAGAGCAGGTTGACCACGACCGCGTCGAGTTTGTCGGCGTCGGCCCAGACCTCGAGGGCGTCGGCCGGCGTCTCGACCTCGAACGTGACGCCGCGGCGCTCGGCGAGCGGGGCGAAGGACAAAGCGGTCGCCCGGATGCAGGCGCCCAGGTCGAGCGGACGGGCGCGCAGCGTCATCTCGCCGGCCTCGAGGCGGGCGGCGTCCAAGA
>NZ_JBARYR010000549.1:0-6671 GCF_049648075.1 Rubrivirga sp.
CCGCCGAGGCGCTCCGCCTGCTCGCCCAGCGACCCGCGCTCGCGTCCGGCGTCTTCGACCCCGAGGCCAAGGACCTGGCCGCGTTCATGGCCTTCCACCTGCGCGGCATCGGCGACACCATCGAGGACGCGGCCCAGTCCTGGGACGACCGCAACTACTGGCGCAAGTCCGAAAAGCTGCGCGCCGACTACCGCTGGGCGCCGCAGTCGGCCGACAAGATCGAGGAGCACCTGGTCGCGGGCGATTGGCAAGCCATCGTGCCCGTCTTGTTCGACCTGGTGCCGCGCTTCTCCGACGTCACCATCGCCAAGATGACGCGCGACGCGGACCACTGGGTCGGGGCCTACCGAGCCCTCGTCAAGCGGGCGGCCAAGGCCGCGTGAGCCTTAGAACCCGCGTCGAGGGCGAGCGGACCCTCGTCCTCGATCCGGTGCGCCGCAAGTGGGTCGCGCTGACGCCCGAGGAGGGCGTCCGCCAGCACTTGCTGATCGAGCTCCAGGCGCTCGGCTACCCCATCGGGCTGCTCGCCGTCGAGCGCGCGGTGACCTACGGCGGCAAAACGTGGCGCGCCGACGTCGTGGCCTACGGCCGAGACCAGCGCCCCGCCTTGTTGGCCGAGTGCAAGGCGCCCGGCGTCGCCATCGACCAGACGACGTTCGACCAGTTGGCGCGCTACAACGCCGTCCTCCACGCCGAGACGCTGGTCGTCGACAACGGTGCGGTGCGGTACTGCTGCGTCCTCGAGGGCGGCGCGTGGCGGTTCACGGACGCGATCCCGCCATTCTCTGGCTGAGGCGTGTGCGGGGACGAGCCTAGCTTCGGGGACCACCTCCCCGACCTCGATGCGCGCTCTCGCCCTTCTCGTCCTCCTCGTTCCGTTCGCTCACGCCCAAGAGACGCCGGGCATCTTGTCCATGCGCGAGAGGGCAGAGGTCCAGGATCGTTGGCTCGAAGAGCGCCTCGAGGTCGTCGCCCCGGCCTTGATGCGGCGCGAGGGGATCGACATGTGGATCGTGTCGGCGCGCGAGTACAACGAGGACCCGGTGATCGAGACGATGCTGCCGGCGACGTGGCTCGCGGCGCGGCGCCGGACCGTCCTGGTGTTCTTCGACGACGGCGAGACCGTGGAGCGCCTAGCCGTCGCGCGGTACGACGTGGGGCCGTTTCCGAGGGCGTGGGACCCGGAGTCGCAGCCGGACCAGTGGGCGCGCGTCGCGGAGATCGTCGCGGAGCGCGATCCTGGGCGGATCGCGGTGAACCGCTCGGCCACGTTCGCCCTCGCGGACGGGCTGACCGAGACGGAGTATCGGGGGTTCCTCGACGCGTTGCCGGAGCCGCATCGAGGCCGCGTCGTCTCGGGTGAGAACCTGGCCATCGGCTGGCTCGAGACCCGCGTCCCGGCCGAGATGGACGTCTACCCAACGGTCGTCCGCATCGCGCGCTCGATCATCCACGAAGGGCTCTCGCTCGCCGCCATCACGCCCGGCGTCACGACCACCGACGACCTGTCGTGGTGGTACCGCGACCGGATCCGCGCGCTTGGTCTCACGACCTGGTTCCACCCCAGCGTCTCGGTCCAGCGCGCCGACGCGCCCGGCCGCAGCGACGACTTTTCCGGTCGTCCCGACCTCGAGGTCATCCAGCACGGTGACCTGGTCTGGGTCGACTTCGGGATCTCGTACCTCGGCTTGCAAACCGACACGCAGCAGCTCGCCTACGTCCTGCATCCGGGCGAGACCTCGGCGCCCGCCGGGCTAAGGGCCGGAATGCGAGCCGCCAACCGCGTGCAGGACCTCCTGACGAACGAGTTCGCGACGGGCCGGACCGGCAACGAGATTCTTGCCTCCGCCCTCGAGGCCGCGAGAGCAGAAGGCCTCGACGCGACGATCTACACGCACCCGATCGGTCTCCACGGCCACGGCGCCGGCCCGACGATCGGATTGTGGGACCAGCAGGGCGGCGTACCGGGACGCGGCGACTACCCGCTGTACGCCAACACGGCCCACTCGATCGAGCTCAACGCCGTCGCGGCGGTGCCGGAGTGGGGCGGCAAGCGCATCCGGTTCAGCCTCGAGGAGGACGCGTTTTTCGATGGCGAGACCACCCAGTACATCGACCCGCGCCAGGACGAGCTGTTGCTGATCCCGCGCCAGTAGCGAGATCCTCTGGCCGACGCCCTCGAGGCCGGGTCCTCTACTCGTGGTGCATTCGACCTCGATCGCCCCCTGTAGCGCCGCTGCATGCAACGGCGTCGTGACGCGGCCTCGAGGACGGGTGCAGCACCGCATGGATCCCCGCGTACGCGAGGATGACGGCTGTTGACGATGGGCTCGGGTCGCGTCCTCGAGGTCGATACCGCCACGGTGCAGTTGCTCCTCGAGGGCGATGCCTACAAACGGTCCCACAGCGCCGCGACGCCCTCGCGGAACAGCGTCGCGCCGCCCTGCGACGGGTGCCTCACGTAGACCGGCCCCGCGCCGACGGCCTCGAGGGCGCCCTCGGCCTTCCGCCCGACCGCGCTCACGGCGGCGGGCTCCAGGATCTCGACGGTCGAGGCTAACAGCCCGTGCCACCGGCGGATCTCCCTCACGCCGGGCGTTCGGATGGTCAGCTTCTCGCCGGCCTTGTGCGGGTGGAGCGGGACCGCGTTCCAGGTCCAGAACCGGCCCCAGTGCGGCAGCATCGCCTTCCAGTAGATCGAGCCGCTGTACTCGTTGATCGGCTCGCCGGTCGTGGCGAACCGCTTCGAGGACGGCCGGCCGTCGACCGGGAAGTCGGGGTCGAGGAGCTGGCGCTCGTTCGTGAACGGGATGCCCGAGAACCGACAGCCCCACGGGCCGGGCGCCTCGGCCACGACCAGCACCTCTGGTTTTCCGTGGCTGGCGACGGCCTCGAGGGCGGCCTCGAGGTTGGCGCGTCGCGTAGCGGGCGCGTCCGGCGCGTCGTGCTCGTCGGTGTCGAGGTACGGGTTGACCATCCGGTCGCCGGCGGGGGCGTCGAACAGGTCGGAGCGGTAGAGGTCGAGCAGGCGGTCGCGCCAGTCGGACACGGGAGGGAGAGGGGAAGGTGAGGGACCGAACGCCTCGCCGGCCCCGAGGTCGCATTCAATCGAGGAGTTGCCGCCCTCGATGGCGGGGCGCTCTCGCCCCAATGCTTCGTCCTCGAGGACGAAGGTTCAAAACCAATCCCTAGCGCTCAACGTTCAGTTCCCGAAGCGCGCGTTGACGACCTGGTTGTAGATCGACCCGAATGAGTACGACAGCCCGACCGAGCCGAAGTAGCTAAAGCTGGTCGCAAGCTCCTGGTCGTTGGTCAGGATTTGGCCGTCGTCGGCACGGGTGGCGCGCAGGTTGATCTGGTCCTGGATGTAGCTGTACCGACCGTCGAGCCGGAGCGAGAGCCCTCGGAAGACGCGGAGATCGACGCCTCCGCCGATGCCGGCGTTGTAGCGGTCCGGCCGCGAGAGGTACTGCGAGACCGACGCGAACACGTCGACGGAGCCCCACGGCTGGGTTAAACTCCGCCGCGACCCCGCCCGAGTGTCGAGGGAGGAACTCGGACGTTTCGAGCAGAATCGTCGTGTCCTGGTACGCCGCAAACTCGACGCCCGGCCGGTAAAACAGTCGGACCTGCCGCTGCGTGGCTTGGTCGTAGGGGTAGACGTTGTACTCGACGGCGGCGGTCGAGACCGCTTGGAAATCGTAGTTCGAGAACGTGTTGCGCGAGAGGTCGGCCCGGCCTCCTGCCGACCAGTGATCGGTCAGGCTGAATACGATCTGTGAGTTCAGCCCGTAGTTCGCGTTGTCGCTCGTGAACGTCTCGCCGTCCGTGAGCTCGAAGTCGCTCCGGTTGTAGCTCGCTCGAGGTCGGATCGAGACTTTCAGAGCTTCCGTCACGCGCTCCGCTGAGACGGACCCGAAAAGGTTGGAGCTCTGCGATCGGGACTGGCCTTGGAAAAACCCGCTGCCGCTGATCCGGAAGACCCAGCTGTTCCACGGGTCCTGGACCTCGTCCTCGAGGGCGGCCTCGGCCTCGGCTCCGGTCGGGGCATCGTACGCGATCGTGAGCCGGTCGGCGAGGTCCGTCCTCGAGGCGTAGCCCGCCAGGCCGAGCGAGAGCCGGCCCAGCAGTGCCCGCCGCTGGTCGTCGTCGCTGGCGGCCGGCGGGGACGACGTGACGAGCGTGTCGACGCGCCCCTCGAGGTCGGGAGAGCGGCCCTCGAAGAACAGCGTGAACCGCTCTCCGCCACCGCCGGTGTCCTCGTCCACGATCAGAACGTAGATCGCGGCGTCGGCGGGATCGCGGACGAACTGGGCGAACCCGATCTCCGTCTGGAAAAAGTCGATGTCGCATCCCGGTACGAAGCCGGGGCAATCGACGAACGTCGTCAGCCGGTCGCCCTGGGCGAGCGCCGGCCCCGCGACGAGAAGGAGAAGCAGGATAAGCCTCATGGGCTGGAGGGTGGCCGGACGGAGAGTAGACACGGTCGGCCTGACATCGTCGCCATTCGGCAGGGCAATCCCTCGAGGACGGCGCGCCCGCGCTCGGGATCAGCCTCGGCCTCGAGGCGTCCTATCGGCCCCTCTCCTCGCCCCGCATGGTCGCCTCTCTCTCCGCCCAGATCGCCGAGCTCCTTTCGGAGACCGAGCCCTTCGACATCCTGTCCGACGAGGAGCGGCAGTCGCTGCTCCAGAAGATGACGCTCGAGCTCTACGCGCCGGGCGAGGTCATCCTGCAGCAGGGCGACGACATCCACCGGGCGCTCTACATCGTGACCGAGGGGCTTGTCCGGCTCGAGGAGGCCGAGTCCGGGCGGACCGTCGACATGGCCGGCTCGGGCTCGCAGTTCGGGTCGTACGGCCTTTTGCAAGGCGGAGCGCTGCCCTACGAGGCTCGCGCCGTCGAGCAGACGTCGTGCGCGCTGATCGCGGCCGAGAGCTTCCAGAAGCTCCTCAAGTCGAACGACGCGTTCCGGGCCTTCTTCGAGGCCGACATCAAGCGCTACGTCCGCACCCTCGACGACGACATCGACGCGAGCGGCGCCTTCTTGCTCTTCGACGCGTCTCTCGGAAGCGTCTTGCGGGCCAAGCCGACGACCGTCGAGACGGGGGCGACGGTCCGCGAGGCCGCTCAGGCCATGGCGTCGTCCGGCTCCGACGGGGTCGTGATGGTCCAGGACGGGATCGCGATGGGCGTCGTGACCGAGGGCGACCTGGTCAAGCGCGTCGTCGCAACAGGCGGATCGACAGAGGACCCCGTCATGAGCTTGGTCGACCGGCCGCCGGTCGCGCTCCGCACCGATGTCCCGCTCTTCCAGGCCATCCGCACGATGATGCGCGAGCGGATCCGGCGCATCGTCGTGGTCGACGCCGCCGACGGAAAGCTCAAAGGGCTCTTGACGTCCGAGGACGTGAGCCACTTCCGCGGCCTGGACCCGGTGGCGACCATCGAGCGCATCGAGCGCGCCCGCTCGGTCGAAGAGCTCGCCGGCCTGCGCGCCGACTCCAACCGCCGCCTTTACCGGCTCTACCACCAGGGCGTCCACTCCGAGGACCTGCTCGACATCGTGACCGAAGTCGACGACCACCTCAAGCAGAGCGTCTTGGGGGCCGTCGAGCGCGACGTGCGCGAGGAGTTCGGAGACCGCGCCTACGACGGCGCCTGGGCATGGCTCACGTTCGGGGCCTCCGGCCGCCGCGAGTCCGTCTTGCGCGCGTGGCAGGACAACGGCCTGGTCTACGCCGACCCGGCGCCGGGCGACCGAGAGCGCGCGGCCGAGTTCTACGCCGCCCTCGCCAACAAAGTCGTCGAGGCCTTGCGCGAGTGCGGCTACGGCGACCCCGAGAACGGCATCGACGCGAGCTCGGAGCCGTTCCGGCAGCCGCTCTCAGCATGGAAGGCGGCCTACGACACGTGGGCCGGAGCCACCGACGCGGAGGCGTCCTCGAGGGCGGCGCTCTGCTTCGACCTGCGCACGCTGCACGGCGACACGGAGTTGGGCGACGAGCTGTGCAGCACGATCGCGGGCCACTTGCCGAACGACCGCTTGGCCAAGGTCCTAGCCAGAGAGGGCACGCGCGTCGACATCCCGCTCTCGACGTTCGGCCGCATCGAGGTCGACGAGGTCGACGGGGCGGTCGGGCTCGACCTGCGCGCTCGGGCGATCCAGCCCATCGTGCGGATGGCTCGGGCACTCGCCATCGACGCCGGCTACCTCGAGTCCGCGAGCACGTTCGACCGGCTCCGGCACATCGGCCAGAGCGACCACGCGCTGGCTCCCCAAGCCAAGGCCATGATCCCGCCGTTCACGACGCTGGTGGACATCCACCTGCGCGAGCAGATGCGGGCCGCCGAGCGCGGCGCGACGCCGACGGACCTGGTGGACCCGGACGGGATGCACAAGAGCCAGCAGAACCTGCTCAAGGAGACGCTCAAGGACGTCCGCTCGGCGCAGTCGGACGTGCGGAAGCACTACGGGCTGTAGCCTCGTCCTCGAGGACGGCTACGGAATCCGCCCGCCGACGCAGCGCGCCACCCGGTCCGCCGCTGCCGACGCGAGGGCGTCCCGCAGGCGGCTCATCCCGTCCTCGAGGGCGCGGTCCCGGACGTCGCTCGCGAACCGCCGCCGCTCGGAGCGCGACAGGTCGAGCTCTTGCCAGTCGCCGTTGTAG
>NZ_JBARYR010000550.1:0-5917 GCF_049648075.1 Rubrivirga sp.
CGCTCGGCCGTCGAGCAGGCGGCGAGAGAGAACGTCAGGAGGAGGATAGAGAGAGAGGATCGCATGGCGGGTGGAAGAGATGGACCCCTCCCACGTGCGCGGCCCGTCCCGAGATCACCCGTGTCGCGATCTCAGGACTCCTCGGATGCGGCCCCCGGTGCCTCCCCGACCATCGCGATCACGCCGCACCCGACGCGCGGCCCCGCGTCGCCGCTCGGCTGGCTCTCCAAGTCGTCCCGTCCACCGTGGACGATGAACCCCTTGCCCACGATCGAGGTCGGGCCACTAAACGCGAGGACGGAGTCGACGCGCGTGCCGATGGCGTTGCCGGAGGCGTCGCCCTCGATGTTGCCCAAGTCTCCGGCGTGCCGATCGGTGGCGGCCTCGCCGGGACCTCCGTGCTCACTAGAGAGAGGGTTGAAGTGCCCGCCCGCAGCGCCGGCCGGCGTCCCGGTCGAGTCCGTGCCGCAGTCGCCGTTCTGATGGACGTGGAACCCGTGCTCCCCGGGGGACAACCCGGCCAAGTTGTAGCGGATCTCGACGGCCTCGCCGAGGTCCACGAACTCGACCGTCCCGGACACACCGGACCCGTCGACCGCCCCGATCTCTGCGACGGCTCGGTCCGTCCTCGAGGGCGATGGCGCTTCGATGGCGCTGGCCGACGGCTCGGGGTCAGGTGCATCGGCGCAAGCGGCGAGGACGAGGGCGGACAGGAGGACGTAGCGCATGGTCGGGGGGTGAGGTCGGGGCGGTCAACGCCGGAGCGAGATCGCTGTTCACGGTCTATCGTGGTCGGCACGTCCTCGAGGACGTGCTACTCGAGCGTGGCGCGGGCGGCCTTGGTCAGCTTCGAGACGACCAGGTCGTACGAGTGGTCCGTCAGCTCGCGCACGACGCGGCCGGGCACGTCGCCTTGCAGCCCGACGGTGTTCCAGTGGACCTTGCTCATGTGGTAGCCCGGCTCGACGTCGGCGTACTCCTCTCGGAGTTGGACGGCGCGCTCGGGATCGCACTTGAGGTTGACGGTCGTCGGCACGCGCTCCAGGCTCATCAAGGCGAACATCTTGCCGGCGACCTTGAAGACCAGGGTGTCGTTGTCGAACGGGAACCCCTCGGTGACGCCGGGCTTGGCCAGGCAATGGTCGCGGAGCTCGTCGAGGTGCATGGCAGGCGTTGGGGGTTGGGAAGATGTGCGCGGGCCGACCTCGAGGACGCAGAATCGCTACAACTTCCCAGCCGCCGTAGAGACGCCACGCTGTGGCGTCTGCGTCCGACCTCGAGGTCCATCCCCCCTCCATATCCGGACGCGGCGCGTCGAGATCCCTCGGCTCCGCTCGGGATGACGTTGTCGGTGATGCTTTACGTTGCGCTCCGGCCTCGAGGTCGCGGCATACATAGAGACGCCCCGCGGGGCGTCTGTGCCGACTTCGAGGTCGCGTGAGCCAACGAGGCACAGCGGCACGTTCCGTCTCGATGCGTCATCCTCGAAGATGCAGGACCGACCTCGAGGACGACTACCGCCGCCAGAAAGCGGGTGTAAGGAGGAGCAGGACCGTAAAGATCTCCAGTCGTCCCGCCATCATCAAGAACGACAGGATCCACTTGCCGGCGACCGGTACGTGCGTGTAGTTCTCCGTCGGCCCCATCGCTCCGAACGCCGGCCCGACGTTGCCCACGCACGAGAACGTAGCGCTGAACGCGCTCCAGATGTCGAGCCCCAGAATCCCCATCAGCAGCGTCCCCAGACCGATCAGGCCGATGTAGAACACGATAAAGGAGAGCACGTTGCGGACGATGCTCTCCGGAATCACACGGTGGTCCAGCCGGATCGGCAGGATGGCCTGCGGGTGGACGAGTTGGCGCAGCTCGCGGAACGAGTTCTTCAGGATGAGCAGCACGCGCACGACCTTGACGCCGCCGCCCGTCGAGCCGGCCATCCCGCCGACGAAGAAGAGCGCAAACAACACGACCAGTGCGAGGGGCGGCCACACCTCGTAGTCGGCCGTGCCGAAGCCGGTCGTGGTGATGATCGCAGCGGCCTGGAAGGCGCCGTAGCGGAGCGAGTCCCAGAAGCTGTCGTAGCGGACGACCGTCCGACCGCGCTCTTCGCGGGATGCGAGCGCGTCCGCTTCAGCAGCACCCCCGCCGATGTCATCTCCGCCCACCCGGGCGGCGGCTTCGGTGTCCACGTCCTCGAGGACGGCTCCGTCCGACACGACGTCCTCGAAGACTCGCTGGGTTACCACCTGGCCGTCGAGCGTGACCGGCGCGGGGAGGAGGTCGCCGGTCGGCGTCCACAGGACCAGCGTCAGCAGCAGCGTCGCGCCCCCGACGATGCCGAAGTAGACCTTGAGCTCCTCGTTGTTCGTCGCCGCCCAGTCGCGGTGGAGCAGGCGGTAGTGGAGGGCGAAGTTCATGCCCGCCAGGATCATGAACACCGTGATGACCCCGTCGATGTAGGCGCTGTCGTACTGCCCGACGGAGCCGTTCTCCGTCGAGAAGCCGCCCGTCGCCAACGTCGCCATCGCGTGGTTGACGGCGTCAAAGAGGGACATGGCCGGCAGCAAGAGCACGACCTCGAGGACGGTCAGCGCGACGTAGATCGCCCACAGCCGCTTGGCCGTCTCCGTCACGCGCGGCGTCAGCTTGTCCGCCGACGGGCCGGGCACCTCGGCCTTGAACAACTGCATCCCGCCGACGCCCAAGAGCGGGAGCACCGCGATCGTAAGGACGACGACGCCCATCCCGCCGAGCCAGTGCGTCAGCGAGCGCCACAGCAGGAATGCATTGGGAACGGCCTCGATCGCGGGCGTATCCGCGCCGCCCAGGATGGTGGCGCCGGTCGTGGTGAACCCGCTCATGGTCTCGAAGAAGGCGTCCGAGAACTCCGCGAGCGTCCCCGACGCGACCCACGGGATCGCGCCGACGAGCGACAACACGAACCAGGCGAGCGCGACGATGGCGAACCCCTCACGGACGCGGATCTCACCGCTGGGCCGGAACAGCGCCCACAGCCCGGCTCCGACGACCATCGAGACCACGGCCGTAACGCCGAACGAGGTCCACGCCGCCTCGCCGTACGCCAGCCCCACGGCGGTCGGCGCCAGCAGCGCGACGCCGAGCGCCGCGATGAGCACGCCCAGGACTCCGGTGATCGCCTTCCAGTCGAAGATCACGGTGCGACCTCGAGGACGTGGACGGCGGGTGACCTCGAGGCCGCGTCAACCATCGAGGACGGAGAGATCGGCGGGGTCATCGCGCTAGGCACTGAACAGCGGTTCGACGTCCCCGACGCGCTCCGGCGTAGCGAACACCACCGCGCGCTGTCCGGGCTCGACTTGAGTCCGCCCAGTCGCGATCTCGACCCGCTTGCCGACGACCGCACCCAGCAGCACGCCCTTGGGGAGCTTTTGCTTTGCCAGAGGTGCCCGCGTGATCGGCGAGCCCGTGTCCGCCACCAGCTCCAGGATCTCGGCATCGAGGCCGTGGACGGTCGCGACGGAGCGGACGTGGGAGCCGCGCAAAAACCGGAGCACCTCGCGCGAGACGGCCAGCTTCTGGCTCACGGCCGCATCCAAGCCGATGGACTGCGAGATCGGGATGTAGGCGCTCTTGGACAACAGCGCGACGGTCTTGCGGACCTCGAGGTGCTTCGCCATCAAGCACGCGACCAGGTTCGACTCCTCGTCCGGCGTCACGGCGACCACGGCGTCGGTCTCGCCCAGCCCTTCGCGGGCCAGCAGGTCGATGTCAGCGGGGTCGCCGTGGATGACGAGGGCGCCCTCGAGGGTTTCTGCCAGGTACTCCGCACGCGAGCGGTCGGCCTCGACGATTTTGACCTGCATCGCGTTGCGGCGGCTCGTCGCCTGGAGCAGGCCGGCCGCGACGCGGGCGCCGACGTTCGTCCCGCCCAGGATCATGACGTGGCGGAGCCGGCCGGCCTCTTTGCCGAGCTGCCGTGCGACGTCGGAGACGCGGCCGGACTCGACCAAGACGAACACCTGGTCGTTGGGGAACAGCTTCTCGCGCCCCGACGGCACGATCGTACGGACGCCGCGCGAGATGCCCATCACGCGGAACGGCAACGAGGAGCGCCGGGCCAGGTCCTCGAGAGGGACACCCACGACCGGCGAGTCCTTCTCGATGCGGATGCCGACGAGTTGCACGCGCGCCGAGCAGAAGTCGACGACGTCGGTCGCGGCGGCGCGTCGCAGGAGCGCGACGATCTCGTTGGCCGTCGACTGCTCCGGGTGGATGATGTGGTCGATCCCGAAGTCCGCGAGCGTCAGGACCGAGCCCGGTCCGGTGACCTCGTCGCTGCGGACGCGGGCGATCGTGATGGTCTCCTCGCTCGACTTCCCAACCCGCTCGGCCAGCATCGACGCGACCAGGTTGACCTCGTCCACGTCGGTGACGGCGACCACGAGATCCGCGTCCTCGATGTGAGCTTCCCGCAGCGTCGCCGCGCTCGTACCAGATCCCACGACGGCCAGCACGTCGAGCGTGTCGCGTACGTGGTCGACCTTCTCGGGGTCGGTGTCGACGACCGTGACGTCGTGGCGTTGGAGCGACAGGAGCCGGGCCACGTCGTACCCGACGTCCCCAGCCCCGACGACAATGGCGCGCATGCGGGCCGGTGGGGGGCGTGGCGGAAGGTAGCGCCCTCGAGGACGGAATGAACCCGAGCGAGACGGGTCGGCGTAGGCGGGGCTCGCCCACAGCTCCTTTGACGACTCCGTCCTCTCCCGTCGCTCGCGCCATCTGGACCGCCCCGCGTTGGCTCCTGATCGGGCTGGTGCGGTTCTACCGAGGGGCGATCTCGCCTTGGCTCCCGTCGAGTTGCCGGTACACCCCGACGTGCTCTCAGTACGCGGTCCAGGCGCTCCAGCGCTACGGAGCGCTCCGCGGAAGCGTCCTGGCGATCTGGCGGATCGGGCGGTGCCACCCGTGGGGCGGGCACGGATACGACCCGCCGCGATGGTTCGGGGAAACCGATCCTGGGGACGGAACGGACGACGAGGGATCGGGGTGAGAGACGTCACCCACCGTGTCGCTCATGTCCGTCGCCGAACACCGCTCCCAAGCGGCTGACACGCCCGTCGCGTGTGCCGTCGTCACCGTCTCCGATACGCGCGACGAGACGACGGACCACAGCGGCAAGCACTTGACCGACGGGCTCCGGGACGCCGGGCACCTGGTCGAGTTCTACCGGATCGTGCCCGACGAGCCGGAGGCCATCCGAACGGTCCTGCTCCACCTCGCAGGCCGCGTCGAGGTCGTCATCACGACGGGCGGAACGGGCGTCGGACGCCGGGACCGGACGCCGGAGGTCGCGGACCGCTTGATCCAGAAGCCTCTGCCCGGGTTTGGCGAGCTGTTCCGAATGCTGTCGTTCCAAGAGATCGGCGCGGCCTCGATGCTGTCGCGGGCGACGGCTGGACTCTACGGCTTGGAGGACGGGGACCCCGAAACGCTGTTGTTCTGCTGCCCCGGCTCCGTCGACGCGGTGACGCTCGCGCTCGACCGGCTGATCCTGCCGGACCTGGCCCACGTCGTGCACCAGGTCGTGCGGCAGCCGGCTGGGGAGCCGGCCTCGAGGCCGGAGTTCCCCGTTGCCTAGCGCCCGCCTCGAGGTCGTCGAGGCGGAGCTTTCGTCTAGGCCCGGTCTTGGCGAGCCTCGATGGCCTCGTCGGCCTTGTCCGTCTGCGGGAGGCTGTCGCGCGAAGTCTCGCCGTACCAGCACGCCAGGGCCAGGGCCGTCGCGGTATCGGCGGCGTCGCCCAGGTCCACCGTCGCGCCGGTCGAGGACGCGACGCGGGCCGCGCGGACCTCGCCCTCGAGGGCGGCGGCGGTCGCCTCCGACATCGTGATCGGCTTCTCGACGACCTCGGTCGACACGTTGGCGGCGGAGCCGGAC
>NZ_JBARYR010000551.1:0-3712 GCF_049648075.1 Rubrivirga sp.
CCTCGAGGGTGGGGGCCGGCGGCGGGACGCGCAAGTCGGGGGCGGCCTCGAGGGGCGTCCCATCGGCGGCCTCGGGCGGCGACTGGAGGAACGGCTGGTTGTTGCGGACGACCTCCGAGGCGACGGCCATGTAGTTTTTGGCGCCGGTCGAGATGGCGTCGTAGAGCAGCACCGGCATCCCGAAGCTGGGGGCCTCGGAGACGCGGACGTTGCGCTGCACGACGGCCTCGAAGACGCGGTCGCCGAAGTAGCGCCGCACCTCGGCCGCGACCTGGTTGCTCAAGCGCAGGCGCCCGTCGAACATCGTCAGCAGCACGCCCTCGATCTCGAGCGCCGGGTTGAGGTGCTGCCGGACGATCTTGATCGTGTTGAGCAGCTGTCCCAAGCCCTCCAAGGCGAAGTACTCGGTCTGGACCGGGATGAGGACGGAGTCGGACGCGGTCAACGCGTTCAGCGTCAGCAAGCCCAGGCTCGGCGGGCAGTCGATGACGACGAAGTCGTACTTCCGCCGCGTTTGCAGGAGCGCCTTCTTGAGGACGCGCTCGCGCTCGTGGAGATCGATCATCTCGATCTCGGCGCCGACCAGGTTGATGTGGCTCGGGACCACGTCCAGGAACGGCATCGCCGTGTGAAGCGCGGCGTCCTCGACGCTCACGCTACCGGTCAGGACGTCGTAGATCGAGGACGCGACCGTGCGCGGCTCGACGCCCAGCGACGATGTGCCGTTGGCCTGAGGGTCCGTGTCGATCAGGAGCGTCGGGTGCTCCGACGCGGCGAGCGAGGCGGCCAGGTTGACGGCCGTCGTCGTTTTACCGACGCCGCCCTTCTGATTCGCGACCGCGATGACCTTGCCCATGACGGGGGCGCTGAGTGAGAGACGTCCGGCCAGACCGCGTGTCAGCCGGGGCGAGCAATATAGTCGGCCTCGAGGGCGTCGCCCCGGCTCCTGTGCGACAGAGTTGTCCCCACGCGAACCTCGAGGTCGTCGCACGTTGTGCTGGACTTGAATCGCATAACAGGTTGGGGCACAACAAGCACACTCTGCTACCGGGGCCAAAGAAACCCCGATCGGCTCGAGGCCGATCGGGGTTGAGGAGTGCGTCGTGCCGGTTGTCGTCCCCCCGGACAGATCGCCAGGCTCGACTTCACTCTCGACTTGAACGATAGGGCACAGAACGTTCGCCGTCAAGAGCGAGTGAGAAAACGTGCAACACTCGCTCGGTTGGACCACGAGCACGACCGATACCTTTGCCGACCGCTCCCCACCGTTCATGCATATCAGGTCCCTCGAAAACCGGTCGTTCTTGCTGCTCGTGGCCGTGGTCACGTTGATCTTCGCGTGGACCATCGGGGGCTTCTTGCTTCCCCTGTTTTGGGCCGTCGTGCTGGCGGTCCTCTTTACCCCGCTGTTCGCGTGGTTCCGTAAGCGACTTCGAGGCCGAGCAACCGCGGCGTCGTTGTTGACCATCCTGACCGTCTTGGTGGCCGTGGTGGCGCCGCTCGTGTTCCTGTCGGTTCTCGTTACTCAGGAGGCGGCCGACGTCTACCGCGATGTGGCCTCGGGACGGATCGACATTACCGAGCCGGTCGCGACCATCGAGCGTTTGGTCCCTCGGCTCGGCCAGCGGGCAGAGGAGCTTGGCGTCGACTTCGACGGAATCCGAGAGCGCGTCGCCACGTCTGCGTTGACCGTGAGCCAGGAGATCGCGACGAGGTTGCTCGCGTTCGGGCAGCAGGCGCTGACGTTCACGCTGCTGCTCGCCGTGACCCTCTACCTCCTGTTCTTCTTCGTCCGCGACGGCGAGAAGCTTCAGGACCTCCTGGTTCGCGCCCTGCCCCTCGGCGACCCCAGAGAGCGCCGGCTGCTGACCAAGTTCGCTGCTGTCACGCGTGCGACGGTCAAGGGCACGTTCCTCATCGCCTCGATTCAGGGAGCGATCGGCGGGGTCGCGTTCGCGCTCCTCGGTCTCGGCTCGCCGATCTTGTGGGGCGTGATCATGGCCGTCCTGTCGCTGTTGCCGGCCATCGGGGGTGCGTTGGTTTGGGTGCCGGCCGCGCTGTATCTGCTCGCGACGGGGGCCTGGGTCAAAGCCGTCGTCTTGATCGGCGTCGGTGCCGGAATCATGGGCACGGTCGACAATGCCCTTCGGCCCATCCTCGTTGGGCGCGACGCTGGGATGCCGGACTACATGATCTTGCTCTCGACGCTGGGCGGGCTCGGCACGTTCGGGTTCTCGGGACTGGTCGTGGGACCCGTGGTCGCCGGCCTCTTTCTGACCGTCTGGGAGATCTTTACCGAGGAGTTCGGACCCGCGGACGACAACCACGCCATGCCCGCCCTCGAGCCAGAACCTGCTACCGTCCTCGAGGATGAGTCCGTTGACCTCGATCCTGAATCGACCTCGAGGGCGGACTAGGCGAACACGACCGTCTTGTTGCCGTGGACCAGGACACGGGCCTCGAGGTGCCACCGGACGGCCCGGGCGAGCACGTCCCGCTCCAGGCTCTGACCGAGTCGCTTGAGATCCTGCACGGAGTCGCGGTGCGACACCCGCCCGACTCCCTGCTCAATGATCGGTCCCTCGTCGAGGTCGCTCGTGACGTAGTGCGCGGTCGCGCCGATCACCTTGACGCCCCGCTCGAACGCCTGACGGTACGGGTCGGCGCCGATGAACGCGGGCAGGAACGAGTGGTGGATGTTGATGAGCCGGCCCGCATACCGGTCGACGAACGTGGGCGTCAGGATCTGCATGTAGCGGGCCAGGACCACGACCTCGATGCCGGCATCCTCGAACAGCGAGAGCGCTTGAGCTTCGGCGTCCGCTTTCGTGTCAGGCGCAACCGGAACGTGGTGGAACGGCACGCCGAACCGCTCGACCTCGACGCGCAGCTCGTCGTGGTTGCTGACGACCAGTGCCACGTCGGTGTCGAGCTCGCCGCGGCGCCACAGCCACAGCAGCTCGAGCAACGCGTGGTCCACCTTCGAGACCATGATCGCCATCCGCTTCGGCGTCGAGGCGTCATCGATCCGCCACACCATCGCAAACGGAGTCGCGACGACGCGGGCGAACGCGTCCCGAAAGGAATCACCCTCGAGGTCGAGGTGGCCCGTCGTGAACTCGGCCCGCAGGAAGAACGTCCCGCCCTCGAGGTCGGTCGAGTGCTGGTCGAGCGCGGTGACGTTGGCGCCGTGGTTGCGCAAGAAGGCCGTTACGGCGGCGACGATGCCGGGCGCGTCCGGGCAAGTGACGAGCAGGCGGGCGAGGGCGGGGTTCGGCACGGGAAGTGGGCGGAGCGAACGAGGAAGGTCGCTACAGACCAGCTGCGCGGCCCCGAGGACAGGTCGCGACCGATACGCGACCAACCGGAGACGTCGAGGACGCACGGCGACAGCGCTTCAGGAGCCTGGAGTAGTCCCCACGAACACCGTGCGCTCGCTTTCGACCTCGATCCTGCTCCTCCTCGCCTTCTGGAGCTCGGGGTCGACCGGGTGCGACGGCCCGGTCGCCAGCATCTGCGACGACCTCGAGGACGTACCCTCCGCCCTCGGCGTGATCCTGGTCGACCTCGAGGGGAACCTCGTGACCGCTGGTGATGTCGTCCTCGACGCCCCGCTGCGACGGGGCGAGCCCGTCTTCGGGACCTACCGCCTTGAGGACGAGGGCGTGACCCCCAACCGCGAAGGACGGCTGCGGGCGCAGATCGTCGAGGG
>NZ_JBARYR010000552.1:0-5048 GCF_049648075.1 Rubrivirga sp.
GACGCAGGCGTAGCGAATTCGGTACGGGGTACCTGGTACGGGGTACGTCGGCCTTGCTCTCTCTCCCGTACCGCGTACCCAGCACCTCGTACTCGCACTTCATGAGCATCCTCATCGATAAAGACACCCGCCTCGTCGTCCAAGGCATTACTGGCAAGGAGGGCTCCTTCCACGCCGAGCAGATGATCGAGTACGGCACCAACGTCGTCGCCGGTGTGACGCCGGGCAAGGGCGGACAGACGCACCTCGACCGACCGGTCTACAACACCGTCTCGCAAGCCGTCGAGAAGGAGGGCGCCAACGTGTCCGTCATCTTCGTCCCGCCGCCGTTCGCCGCCGACGCCATCCTCGAGGCCGCCGACGCGGGCGTCGACACGGTGATCTGCATCACGGAGGGGATCCCGATCCAGGACATGATCCCGGTCAAGCCCTACGTCGACAAAAAAGGCGCTCGGTTGGTCGGTCCCAACTGCCCCGGCTTGCTGACGCCGGGCGCGTCCGTCAAAGTCGGCATCATGCCAACGATGATCTTCACGCCGGGCAACGTCGGCGTCGTGTCCCGCTCAGGGACGCTGACGTACGAGGCGGTTGATCAGCTGACGCGCGCTGGACTCGGTCAGTCGACCGCCATCGGCATCGGCGGGGACCCGATCATCGGGACGCAGTTTATCGACGCGATCCGCCTGTTCAACGACGACCCGGAGACGGAGGCCATCGTGATGATCGGCGAGATCGGCGGGTCGGCCGAGGAGGAGGCCGCGCAGTTCGTCAAGGACAACGTGAACAAGCCGGTCTTCGGCTTCATCGCAGGCCTGACGGCGCCTCCTGGACGCCGCATGGGCCACGCCGGCGCCATCGTGTCGGGCGGAAAGGGTACGGCCGAGGCCAAGCTCGAGGCCATGGACGACGCGGGCATTACGACCGTCAAGAACCTGGCGAAGCTCGGTGAGACGGTCAAGGACCACTTCGCGGCGGTCGCGTAGAGATGAGGTGTTAGGGAATGGGGAGTAGGGGTTGGGGATGGCGCCCTCCCCGATCCCCATCCCCCGATCCCCAGCACCATGAAGGTCAAAGACGCTCGGTTCGTGCTCTCGGCGCCCTCCTGGGCGGCACTCCCGCCGCAGACGGCGCCGGAGGTCGCGTTCGCGGGCCGGTCGAACGTGGGGAAAAGCTCGCTGCTCAACGCACTGTTGGGACGCAAGCAGCTAGCTAAGACGAGTGGGAAGCCGGGCAAAACGCAGGCGCTGAACTTCTTCGCCGTCAACCCGAACCACGAGGGGTACCCGGACCTGTTTCTGGTGGACCTGCCGGGGTACGGATACGCGAAGGTGTCGCAGTCGCAGCGGGCGTCCTGGCAGCGACTCGTCGGGCGTTACGTGACAGAGCGCGCAGAACCTCGAGACGACCGGCCGGCTCCTCTGCGCGCCGTCGTCCAACTCGTTGACAGCCGTCACGGGATGACGAAGATGGACGAGGAGTTGTTGGCGCTCATGCTGGAGAGCTCGGCGCCGCACCTCATTGCATTGACCAAGTCGGACAAGCTGGGCGCGAACGCGCGGCAGAAGGCGGTCGCGGGCATCCACAAACACCTCGCCCCGTACGGCCTGGAGCTCCCGGTCGTGCTCACGTCGTCGGAGAAAAAGCAGGGGCTCCACGAGCTGTGGAATTGGATCGAGACGGTGCTGTAGCCGCCGTCGAGGCGGGAAAGGTGTAGCACAACGCGGGAGGCACCGCGGTCGACCTGGGAGACCTAATGTGGCGCCCTCGCGGCAGCATCGAGGTCGCTGAAGCGCGCGTTCCCAGATGCTCAGATTTTGCGTAGGGGGCGACTCGGTGGGCCGTCCGCGTTCGTCCTCGAGGCCGCGTTCGTCCTCGAAGATGAAGCCAAGCTCTCTGCCCCAACAGAGTCGTCCCCGCGGAGGCGGGGATCCAGAACTCACGAGGCTTCCAAACCTGACGCTGTGTCTCAGGGGCCGAACGTGGGCGAACCCGTCTCGTCCTCGAGGACGAGCGACACGCGCTTGGAGAGTAAGCCCAAGACTCTGGGAGGCCCACACGCCGCGGACCCCGCCTGCGCGGGGATGACGTGACGGGGTTGGCAGGTCCGTCCTCGAGGTCGCGTCCGGCTTCGGTGCGGTGTTGGGCCTCGAGGAAGGAGTGCCCTTCGCCCTCTGCCGCTACAGCCGTACCCAGGTCGTCTGCTGGCCGCTCGCGGGGTTGGTGAGGCGCAGCGTGTCGCCCTCGAGGCGGATCGCGAACTGGCCGGCCTGGACCTCGTCCTCGAGGGTGAGGAGCGTGTCGCCGAGGATCTCGTACTGCGCCTCGAACGTGCGGGGCGCCAGACCGCCGCGTTGGATGATGCGGGCCGTGCCGTCGGCGAAGAACGTGTACCGCATGTCGAGCGAGTCGGCGTCCGCCGCGCGCCACGTACCGACGTAGTCCGACCGACCGTCGCATCCGGCGACGGCGAGGAGGGTCAAGAAGAGGAGGCCGAGGCGGAGCACGAGCGAGGCGGGGTCGTCTAAGGTAGCCGCCCTCGACGCCTCGACATGATCCAACAGCTCCTCTCGCTGCCGCCCGTCACCCAGTTCTTCCTGGTCCTGAACGTCGCCGTCGGCGCGTACACGCTGCTCGCGAATCCTGCGCTGATCGACAAGTGGGCGTTCAAGCCGTTCCGCGTCGTGCGGGACCGGGAGTGGAGCCGGTGGATCACGGCTGGGTTCGTGCACGTGGGGTTCGCCCACCTGCTGTTCAACATGGTGACGCTGTTCTTTTTCGGACCGTACGTCGAAGGGCTTCTCGGTCCGTGGCGCTTCCTGGCGATCTACATGGGGTCGGAGCTGACGGCCAACGCGCTGACGTACCTCAAGTACAAGGACGCGCCGAAGTACTCGGCGGTCGGCGCGTCGGGTGCGATCTCGGGCATCCTGTTCTCGTTCTGCCTGTTCGAGCCATTCGCGATGCTGTACATCTTCTTCGCGATCCCGATGCCGGCCATCCTGTTCGCGGTCTTGTACATCGGGCTCTCGATCTACGCCTCGAAGCGCGAGGTCGGTCGCGTGGCGCACGAGGCGCACCTGGGCGGGGCCCTGGGCGGCTTGGCGCTGACGATCCTCTTGTTCCCGTCTTCGATCTCGATCTTCCTGGAGCAGCTCGGATTGATGTAGTCGAGTCGGTCGATTGACCGACCTCGAGGACGTGCGTACCGTCGGCGGCTTCCACCCGCCACTCGCCCGATGCGCAGTCTGTCGTTCGCTCTCGTCTCCATCCTCGTGCTCGCCGCGTGCGACTCCAGGGAGCCCGGCTTTCCTGAACGAGGTCGATTCGAGGCCACACTCCGTGGTGCGCTCAGCGTCGACCTCGAGGGCGAAGCGACCGTGACCCGCCTTCCCGGTCTTGACGGCGCTGTGTTCCACTCCACATCCCTCACAAGCCGGACACGAGACGGACTCTCTGGACGATCAGTCAGCGTCAGCGGCGTGATTGGCGAACCGGGCACCTACATATTTGACGAGTCCCGCTTCGACTCCCCGTCCACCATCTACTTCGATGAGGCTGGAGACCCGGGTGGCGTCTGGTCCGCCGTGTCGGGAACTCTAGTCGTGACACGGAACGATGACGACACCCTCGAAGGCTCCGTCGACGCTGTGCTCGAGCGGAGAGACTACAGCACGGGGGTGTCGGGCGGCCGCACGGTCCTCGATGCCGACTTCGCGGCGATCCCCTTTCCGTTCTCAGGCCGTTAGATCTCTAGGAGCCGCAGCAGCTCGGCCCAGTCGCTGAACACCTCGACGCCGTCGGGCGCGACCTCGAGGTTGCCGTCTTTCCACGCGACGCGCCACCCGGCTCCGACGCCGCCCCGGACGTCCGACCGGAGCGAGTCGCCGACGTATAGGATGTCGGCCGGAGCGAGAGCGACCTCGAGGGCGGACTGGGCCTCGCGGTGGACGTGCTCGAACACGCGTGGGTCGGGCTTCATCACGTCGACCTCGTCGGAGATCACGACCGCGACGGCGGCGGCCTCGAGGTCGGGGAAGCGGGCCAGCTTTCCGCGCTGCTGGGCCGAGAACCCGTTGGTTAGGATCGCGACCGGATACTCCGCGGCGACCGCGAGGTACGCGTCACGGGCGCCCTCGGCCCAGCGCCAGTGGCAACCGTAGCGGGCGAGGTAGTCCGCGCTCGCCGCGTCGGCCTCGAGGTCGGCGCACTCGAGGGCGACGAGGGTGTCGGTCCACCGGCGCCGCTTGAGATCGCTGGACGTGATCGTGCCAGCCGCGAAGTCGGCCCAGAGCGGGGCGTTGCAAGCGTGGTACGTCTCCTGGACGTGCTCGAGGGCGTGGCGCCGGAGTCCGTCGTGCGCGTCGCGGAGATCGGCGAGGGCGGCCCGCTCGGCGGCCTTGTGGTCCAAGAGCGTGTCGTCGAGGTCGAAGACGACGAGCGAGGGGAGGAACATGTGAGCGGGCGCCCTCGAGGACGCGAAACGGAAAACGCCCCCGCGGCCGGAGCTGCGGGGGCGCTGAGTCGAGCTCGAGGACGGACTACGCCGCGGCCTCGATCGGGTCGATGTGGACGAACTTACGCCCGCCCTTCGACGCCGCGAAGCGGACGCGGCCGTTGGCCGTCGCGAAGAGCGTGTCGTCGTTGCCACGGCCGACGTTGAGGCCGGGGTGGAACTTGGTCCCACGCTGGCGGACGATGATCGTGCCGGCGTGGATGACGGCCCCGCCGGGGGACTTCACGCCGAGCATGTTCGGGTTCGAGTCGCGTCCGTTCTTGGACGAGCCGACGCCTTTTTTATGTGCCATGTCTCTGGGGGTCTGGAGTCTGGGGTGGCTGCGCCGTCACGGTCGAGGTCCAACCTCGAGGACGGCGTTGCTTAGTTGACCGACAGCGCGCCGATCTTGATCTGCGTGTAGGGCTGGCGGTGGCCGTTCTTGACGCGGTAGCCCTTGCGGCGCTTCTTCTTGAACACGATGACCTTGTCGCCCTTGACGTGTCCGAGCACGTCGGCCGAGACCGAGGCGCCGCTGACGGTGGGCGCTCCGACG